>DATIVP010000058.1:0-9428 GCA_035465755.1 Acidimicrobiales bacterium
GCGGCGAGCGCCGCGGCCACGAGCAGTAGCGACGAGATCCCGAGCGCGAGGTCGAGACCGTGGGCGAAGGCACCGTAGGCGGCGTTGACCACTTGATCGATGATGGCCTTGACGCCCGCGCTCGAATTGGCCCCGTAGGCCGGGGCCTGGGTGGACTGCGTTCCGGTGGTGTGCGCCGTGATGATCTGGGCGCGAAACGACGCGGGCACCCCGATGTCGATGAGGCGGCGCATCAGGGCCACCGTGAGTTGACCGTTGACGATCGAGCCCAGAATCGCGACCCCGGTCACCGCGCCGAGCTCGCGCGCTGTGTTCACCATCGACGCCGCGACGCCCGACTCCGTTTCGGGCAGCGCGCGCAGGCCCCCCGCGGTGACCGCGACCGCCACCACGCCAAAGCCCACCCCGGCGAGTCCCATCGCCGCGCCCAGCTCGGTCACGCCCACGTGAGGGCTGACCACCTGGTCGGTGAGCCAGACGCCGGCGGCCGCGACCACGCAGCCCAGGGCCATGGGCAGCCGGGTTCCGACCCGGCCCACCCAGCGCCCCGCGACGACCGAGGCGATCACCATCCCGGCGAGCAGGGGCAAGAAGTCGAGGGCGAGCGTGTAGGCCGAGGCGTTGGCGATCACCTCGAGGTAGAGCGCGACGAAGAAGAAGATGGAGAAGATCGAGAAGTAGCTGACGTAGGCGACGAAGAGGGTGGCGACGAAATGGCGCCGTCGCAGGTGGGCGAAGTTGATCATTGGCGCGCGTCGCGATCGTTCGATGACGATGAAGGCGGCCCCGGCCAAGATTGCGACGACGTAGAGGTCGACGACCATGCTCGATCGATAGCCGTGGGTCTCGCCGGCGATCGTGGCGTAGGTGGCCGCGGCCAGCGACAGCGATCCGCTGATGAAGCCACCCAGGTCGAGGGCCGAACGCTCGGCGTTCACGCTCTCGGGTAGGAGAACCACCGCCGCCGCGAAGGCCAGGGCCGCGAAGAGCAGGTTGAACCAGAAGACCGCGCGCCAGGACCACACCCCCACCAACACGCCGCCGAGCACCGGTCCCAGCGCGAGGGCCAGACCCGAGACCGCGGCCCAGGCCCCCAGGGCGCGCGCGCGTGGGCCCTCCTCTCGATAGAGGTGGCGGATCATCGAGAGGGTCCCGGGCTCGGAGGCAGCCGCGCCGACGCCCATGATCGCTCGCCCCACGACGAGGACCGTTGAGGACGTCGCGAGCGCACTGACCAGGGAGCCCACGGCGAAGATCGCCACGCCGATGAGAATCAGGCGCTTGCGCCCGAAATTGTCACCGAGGGACCCGCACACCAGCATCAGGCTCGCGAAGGTGAGCGCGTAGGCCCCCACCACCCACTGGAGCTCACTGATCCCCGAGTGCAACTCGGACTGGATGTTGGTCAGTATGGCGCTGACGACCGTGTTGTCGAGGAAGGTGATGAAGAGGATCGCGAGGAGTGCCGCGACGCCCGGAACGGGCCCGGCGCGCCGCGGCTCCTCGCTCACCGAACCTCCCTCGTCTGGCGCCCCTGGGGCACTCGCGCGGTGACGACCTAGCCCTTGTTCTTGCCCGGCGGCATCACAAAGGTGATGCGAAACACCGCGGAATCGCCACCGCTGGCGTTACCCGCGCTGATGGCGCAGGCCTTCAAATTCGTCTTCTTCGTCCCGCAGGTGCCCGATCCGATCTTCCCGCTGGCGATCTTGAACTTGGTCCATCCGAAGGCGCCCTTGGCGTTCACGCTGACGGGCGTCAACGTGTTCATGTCACACCCGCTCTGACCGCTGGCCTTGGCCAAGCATTCGATGAGGTAGATCGAGTCGTGGGGCTTGAAGGCCACGCCGCGCACCTTGACCGTCTCACCGTTCCTCACGCTGCCCGACGGCGTCACGAAGAGATGCGGAGTGGCCTTGACGGCGCCGGCGATGGGAGCACCGAGCAGCAGCACCGAGCCGAGACCCAGCGCCGCGAGGAACCGCGCGGACCGCTGCACGTTCATCACAACCCCCCTTCGGGTGCTGCTCGTCACGTCGACCGGAAGGGGCCGAAGCGGCAATCACCCTCACGCGTATGGTAGCGACGCGCGCACAATCTCATACGTCAATCGCTGACGGCGCTGCGCTGGCGCAGCGGCGAGACTAGCCAGGTGAGCGGTTCTTCGAGCACACCCGTCGACGGCTTCGACCTGGCGGCGGTGGCGGCACTCGACGTGGCGGATGCCCTGGCCTCGCTCGCGAGCAGCTCGCACGGGCTTTCGGCGGACGAGGCCGCGACGCGCCTCGCCACGTACGGGCCCAACGTGCTCTCGGTGCACCGCGTGCGGGCTGGCGCGGTCCTCTGGCGCCAAGTGAAAAGCCCGATCCTGATCCTGTTGCTCGTTGCCGCGGCGGTCTCGGCCTTCACCGGCGGGGCGACGAACGCACTCATCATCGCCGTCATCGTGGCACTCAGCGTGGGGTTGGGGTTCTTCAACGAGTATCGCGCGGCCGTTGCCATGGCGTCGCTGCGGGGCAAGATCAGCCAGAACGCCACGGTCTACCGTGACGCCACGGCGACGAAGGTCCCCGTGGCCAGTCTCGTGCCCGGTGACGTGATCGAGCTCTCCCTCGGCTCCCTGGTGCCCGCCGACGTGCGCCTGTTGCGCGTCGACGAATTCGAATGCGACGAGGGCGTGCTGACGGGCGAGTCGATGCCGGTGGCCAAGTCGAGCGACGTGGCGCCCGGCGACGGTCTCAGCTTCGCGAACTGCGCCTACATGGGAACCATCGTCCACCAGGGCGTCGCCACCGCGCTGGTCGTCGAGACCGCGACGCGCACCGAATTCGGACGCATCGCCACCGGTCTCGCCGACACTCAGGTCCAGAGTGCCTTTGAGGTGGGCCTCGCGAAGTTCTCGCGGTTCCTCTTCATGGTCGCGGGCGTTCTCACGGCGGTCATCTTCGGCATCAACCTGGCCCTGTCGCGCCCGCTCATCGACGCACTGCTCTTCTCACTCGCGATCGCCGTCGGCATCGCGCCCGAGATGATGCCGGCCATCGTCACCGTGAGTCTGTCAACCGGTTCGCGAGCGCTGGCCAACAAGAAGGTTCTCGTCAAGCGCCTCGTCGCCATCGAGGACCTCGGCAACATCGACGTGCTCTTCACCGACAAGACCGGCACTCTCACCGAGGGCGTCATCACCTTCGAGGCCGCCCTCGACGGGGCGCTGGCGGTGTCGGATCGACCCTTCCTGCTCGGACTGTTGTGCAACGAGGCCACGATGACCGCGCAGGGCCCCGTCGGGGGCAACGCGCTCGACGACGCCCTCTGGGTCGCCCACGCCGCTCGCGTCGGTCACCCGCTCCAGGAGGCCGTCTCCTCCTACCAGCGCCTCGACGTCCTGCCCTTTGACCACGAACGACAGATGGTCTCGGTGGTGGTGTCGTCTCCCACGACCCCGGGACTTCTCATCACCAAAGGCGCACCCGAAATCCTTCTCTCGCGCTGCGCGGGCCAGACCGAGGATGTCCGCGCCGCCCTGGCCGAACTCTTCGCGCGCGGCGAACGGGTGGTCGCCGTGGCCAGTCGCGAGATCGATCCCTCGACGCGAATCGAACCCCGCGACGAGGTCAATCTCACGTTTGAGGGGTTTCTCACGTTCTCGGATCGACCCAAGGACGACGCCGGTGCGGCGATCGCGACGCTCGAGAGGTTGGGCGTCACGGTGAAGATCATCACCGGCGACAACGGCGTGGTCGCCGCAAAGGTCTGCCGCGACATCGGCCTCGAGGTGAGCGGCGTCCTCTCCGGCTCCGAGGTTGCCGCCATGGACGACGAAGCCCTCGGGGCGGCGATCGAGACGACCACGGTCTTTTCGCGCATTGCCCCCGATCAGAAGTCGCGCATCATCAACGTCGCGCGAAGCGCGGGCCGCGACGTTGCCTACATGGGCGACGGAGTCAACGACGCCGTCGCCCTGCACCACGCCGACGTGGGCATCTCGGTCGACTCGGGCACCGACGTGGCCAAGGACGCTGCCGACGTCGTCTTGCTCGACAAGGACCTCGGCGTGCTCGCCGAGGGCGTCATGGAGGGACGGCGCATTTTCGCCAACACGATGAAGTACGTGTTGATGGCCACGTCGTCGAACTTCGGCAACATGTTCAGCGCGGCCGGGGCGTCGGCGTTCCTCACCTTCTTGCCCATGCTGCCCTCGCAGATCCTTCTCAACAACCTGCTCTACGACGCGGGCCAGCTGGTGATCCCCACCGACCACGTCGACACCGAGGCCCTGGCCCGCCCCGCGGCCTGGGACCTCGCGCACATCCGACGCTTCATGTCCGTCTTCGGGCCGATCAGCTCGATCTTCGACTTCGCGACGTTTTGGATCATGCTCGGCGTCCTGCACGCCGGGCACGTGGAGTTTCGCACCGGCTGGTTCGTCGAATCGATCGCGACCCAGACGCTGGTCGTCTTCGTGATCCGCACCCGTCGGGTGCCCTTCCTTCGCAGCCGACCCTCCACGGCGATGATCATCGTTCCCAGCGCCGCGGCGCTCGTCGGCGCGCTCTTGCCCTACTCGGGACTGAGCCACCTCTTCGGCTTCACTCCCCTGCCGACGAAGTTCTTCCTCCTACTCTTCGCCATGGTGGTGATCTACCTGGTGCTCGTTGAGTTCGCCAAGATGCGCTTCTTCCGCCACCCCGTCGGCCACGAGGTGGCGCCCCTCACCCACGCCCAGCGCCAGACGCGCCGGGTGAAGAGGCGTGCCGCGCGCTTCGTCGAACACGCCGCGCGCCAACACACCACGACCCGCTAGAACTCGTCGAGCACCAGCTCGCCGCTGAGGCCCTCGTCCAGGATCCGGGTCTCGGCGTAGGTGGCCAGGCGCTCACGACGCGCCGGCGAGCGCAACAGGGTCACCGTGACCAGCAGACCGGCGCCGGCGAGCAGGGCTCCCACGGCGAAGGTCACGTGATAGCCGGCGACCGAGGACGCCGCCACGCTCTGACCGAGGGCCAGGTGCGAGGAGGTGGTGCTCGCCGCGAACGTGCCGAGGACCGCGAGGGTCGTCGAGGAGGCGAGCCACATCGAGACGTTCACGACTCCCGACGCCAGCCCGGCGTCCTCGCGCGGCACGTCGGCCATGGCGATCGTGAGCAGTGGCACCGCCGAGACGCTCATGCCCAGACCCAAGAGGAGAAAGGCCGGCAACACCGACGTGGAATACGCCGCGTGCACGCCCGAGCGCGAGAGCAGGAACAGGCCCGCGGTCACGGCCGATAGTCCCGGCACGAGCAGGCGCATGGCGCCGAATCGCACGAGCAGGCGACTCGTCGCGCCCAGGGACATGGCGGCCATCGACAGCGACATCGGCAAGAACGCGAGGCCGGTCGCGAGCGGTCCGAAACCGAGTATCCGCTCGAGGTAGAGCGCGCCGAAGAAGAAGACCGCGTACATCGCCGAGAAGGTGAGCCCGCGCACCACGCTGGAGACGCTCAGGCTGCGAAGGCCAAAGATCCGCAGGGGCACGATTGGCCGGGCGACGCGCGACTCGACGAGGAAGAAGAGACTCGCGAGAACGACCGACCCGCCCAGGGCCCCCACGGTCCGACCCGAGGACCAGCCGTAGGTCGAGGCCTTGACGATGCCGTAGATGCCAATTAGCAGTGACGAGGTGAGAAGCACGGATCCGGTGACGTCGAGGCCGTGGCCGAGGCCGAGCCCCTCGTTCTCGCGGATGAGGAACCAACCGAGCACCAACGTCGCCAAGCCGATGGGCACGTTGATCAAGAAGATCCAGTGCCAGTTCACGCTCTGGGTGAGAAAGCCACCCACCAAGAGGCCGAGCGATCCGCCGCCGACGGCCACGAACATGTAGGCGCTCATGGCCTTGGCCCGCTCGGCCGCGCCGGTGAACTCGGTGACGATGATCGCCACGATCACCGAGGTCGAGACCGCACCGCCGATGCCCTGGACGAAACGTGCGGCGATGAGGGCCGCCTGGCTCGTGGCGAGGGCGCAGAAGAACGAGGCGGCGCTAAAGAGGGCGACGCCACCGAGGAAGACCTTCTTGCGACCGAGCAGGTCCCCCAAGCGCCCGGCGAGCATCAGCACGCTGCCGAAGGCGATCAGGTACGCGTCGACGACCCACGTCAGCCCCGAGGCCGAGAAGTGCAGGTCGCGCTGGATCGAGGGCAGGGCGACGTTCACGATCGAGCCATCGAGGGCGTTCATGAGCATCGCCAGGCAGACCACGATGAGAGCGATCCAGCGACGGCGGTCGGAAATCCCTGATTGTACGGTAGAAATGGGTGGCATGTGTCCGCTTTCCTTTCGAGACTGGCGAGTGGCGCTTGTACCCCGAAGCAGGATCATCGGGTAGGCCGTATAATCATGATAGCATGAATATCTCCACTTCACTACCATTGGTATCGATGGATGAAAATTCGTCCACTGGACCGATCCTCCTGTTGACCCAGCTCTCGCGGCTGGTGAGTCGGCGCTCGACACCCGAGCTCCTCGGCCAGACGCTCAAGGAGCTGGCCGCGCTGTCGTTCCTGCGCGACTACGACGAGACCAGCCAGCAGGCTCTCACCGACGGTCTCTGCATCGACGCCAACTACTGCGTCCTGCTGCTCAACGACCTCGAGGCCAATGACTTCGTCGAACGCCGCCGCGATCCCAGCGATCGCCGGCGCCACCTGGTCTCAATGACCGAGCTCGGCCGCCAGGCCCTCTCTCAAGCCGAAGCGGCCCAGCAGAGCCTCGAAGACGAGATCCTCGGCGCTCTCGACGACGACGAGCGCAACGAGCTCGCCCACCTCTTGCGCAAGGCGATTGACGGCGTCAACGCCCACAGCGCCCAGGTCAAGGCGTCCCAGCACAGCGCCTAGGACCTGTTGACCGCGTCGTGTGCGACGGCGGTGTCTTCAGTCTGCCAGGGTCAAGGTTCGCCTCCGGCGCCGCGAAAGGCCGCATCTGCCTCGTGAACCGGTTCGCTCGTGTCGTGCCTGACGCGGCGTGGGTCTATCGCCGCTCCTGGATCCTAACGAGGTTGCCCGATGGATCACGAAACGCGCAGTCGCGCACACCCCAGGGCTGGGACTGCGGTTCTTGCAGGACCTCGGCGCCCGAGGCACGGACGCGTTCAAAGGTGCCCTCGAGGTCGTCGGTGCGAAAGATCGCGGCTTGGAGCGAACCGCGCGTCACGAGCGACAAGAGGGCGTCACCCTCGGCCGCGGAGCGCCCGCCGTGAGGCTGTGAGAGCACGATGTCGACGTCCTGACCGGGGGCGGCCACCGTGACCCACCGAAAGCCCTCGGAGGAGACGTCGGCACGCACCTCCAGTCCCAGCGCGTCGCGATAGAAGGCCAGGGCCGCGTCGGGATCGTGGACGGAGATGAACGTGGAGGAGAGAAGTACGGTCATGAGCCGATCCTAGGAACCTTCGAGCGCGGACGCTTCTTCGATCCTGCTCGATGGGTCGCGTCGAGAGGGCTTGAGGTTAGGCGTCGAAGCGAAGTGAGGCGGTCGTCGCCGAAGGTTCTCGCCGGGGCCGAGTGACCAGCATCGAGACGCACGACGGGACGACCTGGAGGGCGCGATGGTCACGGCGACGATACGACGACGGGCTTTCGCCGACGAGATCGTGAAAGCGGGTGCTGAAAGCACCCAGAGACGAGCAGCCCACCGCGACGCACGCGTCGCTCACGGACACGCCTCGTCGCAGCAACTCCTTGGCCCTCTCAACGCGACGCGTCATGAGATAGGCATAGGGTGACTCGCCGTAGGCCGCGCGGAACTTTCGCGAGAAGTGCGCGGGCGACATGCACGCTTCGCGAGCCATCGCGGCGACATCGAGTGGCCGGGCGTACTCGCGGTCGATGTGGTCTCGCGCCCGTCGCAGGCATGTGAGATCCGTGAACAGCGTGTTCATGGCCACGACGATACCCAGGTTGACGCCAAGGAGACGGTCGCAACGCGTACGCGGTGTCTGCGGCACCCACCTCTAGTCAAGCGTTCGCACGCCTTCGAGGGGAAAGGCCACCTCGCCGACTCGCATGCGCGCGTCGACCACCGTGGCGCCCAGGTGCGTGACGAGCAACGGGTTGCAGTCCAGTTCGAGGATCTCGGGCCGGTCCGCCAGGAGGTGGCTGACGCGCACCAACGTCTCGATCACGGCCTCGTGATCGAAGGCCGGCGCGCCGCGGTGGCCCTCGAGCAGCGAGGCCACGCCCGTCGAGGCGAGAAGCGCCCGCGCGTCGCGTCTCGAGAGGGGGGCCACGGCGAACTTCGTGTCTCGGACCACGTCACTCAAGATGCCGCCGGTACCGCACATGATCAAGGGACCGAACGCGGGGTCGTTGATGCCGCCGATGATGACCTCGACCGACGGTTCGGCGATCATCTGCTGGAGGACCACACCTTCGAAGTCCGCGCCGATCTCCTCGGAGAACCGACGCACGGTGCGCTCGACGTGGGCGATCGACGAGACGTTGAGTTCGACGCCGTGGCGCTCGGTCTTGTGCAGCAAACCTCGACCCGCGGCCTTCATCGCCAGCGGAAAGCCCAGGGTGCGAGCGGCCGCGACCACCTCGCCCACGTGCGAACTCACCGCGCGGCTCCTCACCACGCCAACGCCGTAAGCCTCGAGCAGGGATGTGGCGACGGTCGCGTCGAGCCAACCCGGCCCGTGCTCTTCGAGCACCGCGCTACAAATGGCGTGACCGCGTTCGAACTCGACCTCCGGGGGGCTCTCCTGGTCGTCGTGGGCGACTTCTCGGCGCCAGGCCGCGTAGCGCGCCAGTCGACCGAGCGCGTAGGCCGCGTTCTCCGGGTACGCGATCAGGGGGGTGTCGCGTGCGGCTCGCCGCTGGGATTCGCTGGGTACGCCGAGGGTGACCACCACCAGGGGAATTCGCGATGGATTCACCGCGGGGTCAGTCACGGCCCTGACCACCTCGCGCACGGGTACTTCGGGCAGCGGCGCGATGATGATCATGAGGGCATCCACCACGTCGCGCCGGCAGATCTGGCGTACCGCGGCACGGTAGGTCTCAGGAACCGCCCCCGCGCCCAGGTCAACCGGATTGCGCACGCCGGCTGAACCGAGGTCACGCAGGACCTTCTGGAGGTCGTCGTCGAAGGCGATCAACTCGAGGTCCGCCTCCTCGCACGCGTCAGCGGCCAGGATCGCGGGACCTCCGGCGTTGCTCACCACACCGATGCGAGATCCCCGCGGCAGTTCACACGAGGAGAAGACGATCGCGGTCTCGAGGAGCTCACCGAGCGTCGTCACGCGCACGATGCCCGCGCGATCGAAGATGGCCTGCACCGCGGTGTCCGGCGTCGCTTGGGCGGCGGTGTGCGAGCGCCCCGCCACCTGGCCGACGTGCGAGCGCCCCGACTTGAGAGCGATCACCGGCTTCGCTTCGGCGACG
>DATIVP010000059.1:0-1879 GCA_035465755.1 Acidimicrobiales bacterium
CGACGACCACCACGACGGCTCCGACGACAACGTCGACCTCGACCACGACAACGTCGACCTCGACAACGACGTCAACGACCACCACCAGCACGTCGACCACGACGACGACGGTGGCCGGTCCGACGACCACGACATCACCGACCACAACGACGACCGCCGCTCCGACCACCACCACGACCATGGCCTGTGCGCTCGTTCCCAGCGGGGCCCTCGCCGACCTGGGTAACGGCACAATCACCTGGAATCCACGCCCGAAGTTCGCTCCGTCCTCGGGCATCAGCTTCAGCGGCGGCAGCGCGAGCGTCAGCGCGAACCAGCACCTGGTGATTGCCTACACGTCGGGCAGCGTGGCGAGCGGATCCTTCGCCGGCGCCACCGCGTCACTGTCGCTCACGAGCCGTCAGACGCTGTCACAGCTCCAGGCACGCTGTGCGGGCGATCGCTTCGTGATCGCGGTCTACGGGACGATCACTCTGTAGTACGTGTCGCCATCGACGTTCGCGGGTCTCGACCCGCCGAGCGCCGCGAACGATGAAGAAGCGGGCTATTCCTAAGGAACAGCCCGCTTCTTACGTCACGGGACGCGACCTCCTCGAACAACGGGGCGCTAGCTGCCGAGAATGCGCCCTAGCCAACCCTGCGAGAGGGACTTCTTAAACTTCGCATCGAGGCCAGACTCCGCGCAGTTGCAGCGCTTGGCCTTCGGCACGCCCGCGAGGACCTGGTTGACGTGCTGGCCACAGCCCGCCCACGTTGGCTTGCCGCACTTCCCACAGTTGATTCGTCGACACATGGCTGTCGTTAACCCTTCACTCGGTTGTCGGGAGATCTTATACCCCCTGGGGTATAAGATCCAGTGCACCTGAGGAACCGTCGAGCGCGATAGAGAAGGGCGAGAACGAACCGGCCTCGCTGGGTCGTCTCGAATCGACGGGTTCAGACGTCGTGGCGCCCGGCGAAGCGCAACGCGCGCAAGGCGAGGCGGTGGCGCCACGTGACCCTCGCTGCGGGCAGCTCCAGGGTGCGCCGGTGCGCCGGTTCGAGGAGGGTGATGGCGGATTCGACGACGCGATCGAAGCCCCAATGACGCAGCCGCCCGGTGTAGGGGGTGCCCGCGAGGAGAAAGTCACGAGCCTCCTGCGCCTGGGGCGTCAACGCCACGACGGGTGCGTAGCGCGCGAGGACGTCGCGAAGCTCGGTCACGCTACGTGGCGGGTCGATGACACCAAGCGCCGCGCCGGTCACGCCCATGTCGGCCACGTAGCGATCGGCGTCGTGCGGAGACAGAGGCGCGGGACCGAAGACCTGGTACGAGCCCAGGAACATCGCGACCTCCGCGGCGTGGATCCACGCGAGGAGTGCGGGGTCGTCGCCTCGATAGGGGGAGGGGTCTTCTGGCCGCGAGACGATCCCCTGGTGGATTCGGCGCACCGTATTGATCGCCTGGAGGGCGTCTTCCTTCGAGGCGTAGGTCGTGAGGGCGAGGAAGCGTCCGGTGCCGTAGAGGCGACCGAGGGGGTCATCTTGGTAGCGGGAGTGCTCTGAGAGGGCCCGCATGGCCACTGGGTGGAGCATTTGGGTCAAGAGAGACGCCACTCCTCCGACGAGCATCGCCGGCAAGTCGGCGTGCACGACGCGCATCGGCGAGTCGAGCGGTGTGTAGGCCAAGTCGGGATCGACGCAGATGTCGATGAGGGGCCCATGGAGGCCGACGCGCGACCGCACGTAGAAGAAGAGTCGTTGGCGCCACGAAAGGCGATTAGTGGAGGGTCGTGTCATGGGGGAGCGGAGGTGACGAGTACAGGCTACCGACTCATCGTGTGGAACCTTCCGCCGGCAAAGGACGCCGGCTCACTTTTGGTGGAGGTAAGGGGATTCG
>DATIVP010000060.1:0-9672 GCA_035465755.1 Acidimicrobiales bacterium
CCGCGAGGTGGCGGTGGGGTCATCGCTCGAGTTGCACGTGCGCACCGCCGTGCGCGACGACACGATCCTGCTCTACGGCTTTCTCGAAGCCGAAGAGAGGGACTTCTTCGACCAGCTCCTCGCGACCCCCGGCGTGGGTCCCTCCACCGCGTTGGCGGCGCTACGCACCATGGAGATGGCCGACCTCGTCAGTGCGATCGAGGCGGGTGACGTGAAGAAGGTCGCGACCGTGCCCGGAGTGGGTGCGAAGACAGCGAGTCGCATCGTGCTCGAACTGCGCGGCAAGGTCGTCGCGCCCCTCGAACCCGTTGAGGTGCCGCGCGATCTCGACGACGCGCTGCGCTCACTGGGCTACTCGGCGGGCGAGATTCGTGAAGCGCTCGCTGACGTGGACATCCCCGACGACGAGGCGGCCGCGCTGCGCGTCGCGCTCTCGCGGCTGGGTCGATCGTGAGACGCGACACCGAGCTTGAGTCGTCGCTGGTAGCGGCCAGCGAGCGCGAGGTCGTCATGGACGCGACGCTGCGCCCGGCTCGCCTCGTTGACTTCGTGGGTCAGCGCGAGCTCGTCGGACACCTCGAGATCGTGCTCGGCTCGGCGCGCTCGCGCGCCCAGGTCGCCGACCACATGCTCTTCGCGGGCCCGCCGGGTCTGGGCAAGACGTCCCTCGCCGCCATCGTGGCCGCCGAGATGGGCGCGACCCTTCGCGTCACCGCGGGTCCCGTCCTCTCTCGTCCGGGCGACGTGGCCGCGCTGCTGACCGACCTCTCCGAGGGCGACGTGCTCTTCATCGACGAGATCCACCGCCTGACCCGCGCGGTTGAAGAGGTGCTCTACTCGGCCATGGAGGATCGGCGCCTGGATGTGATGGTGGGTCGTGGACCCTCGGCGCGATCGATCCGCCTGGAGCTCGCACCGTTCACCCTCGTGGGGGCCACCACGCGCACCGGTCTCGTGGCGGCGCCGCTGCGCGATCGCTTCGGCTTCGTGGGCCAGCTCGACCTCTACGACGTCGACGAGCTGGCCATGATCGTGGAGCGTTCCTCGCGACTTCTCGGGATCGACGTGGCGGGCGAGGCGTCGCGAGTGATCGCCTCGCGTTCGCGCGGCACCCCGCGCATCGCCAATCGGCTGCTGCGGCGCGTGCGCGACTACGCCGCGGTCGAGGGGGTGCGAATCGTCGACGCACCTTTTGCCGCGAGGGCCCTGGACGTCTTTGGCGTCGACGTCGAGGGGCTCGACAAGCTCGACCGGCGCATCCTCGGGCTCCTCTGCGATCAATTCGCCGGCCAGGCGGTCGGGCTGACGACGCTCGCGCACGCGCTGGGCGAGGAGACGGCGACGATCGAGGACGCCTACGAGCCCTTCCTCTTGCGCGCCGGACTGCTCATTCGCACCCCCCGGGGACGCCTGGCGACCGAGCGGGCCTACCGGCACCTGGCCCTGCAGCCTCCCGGCGGGGGATTGGTCTAGGAAGGCCCACGCCAGCGAGTAGGGTTTCTGGGGTCTATTGACGGAGGAAGAGTATTTATGTTGGCAGCATCGAGCAGCGGCTCGTCGTCGATTTTGTTGATCTACGTCGTAGTCTTCGGCGCGCTCTATTTCTTCTACCTTCGTCCGCGCAATCGCAAGCAGAAGGCGGCGCGCCTCCAGGCCCGTCAGGTCGAAGTCGGCCAGCGCGCCCAGACCATCGGCGGCATCCTCGGCACGGTCGTCAAGGTCAGTGACGAAGCCGTGACCCTGCGCAGTGACTCGGGCGTGGAACTGGACTTCGTGCCCTCGGCGATCGCCCGGCGCATCGACCCCGTGGTGCCTGAGTCGACCGACGACGAGCCCAAGAACGAGACGCCCGAAAGCGACCAGTAGTGGCGTCGCCAGCCGGTTCGAAGCGCTCTCTCCTCGTCAGCTTGATGCTGACGATCGTCGTCTCCTTTGGCGCTCTGATCACGACGCTTTCATTCGGCTGGGGTCCCAAGCTGGGCCTCGACCTCGCGGGCGGCCTCTCGGTCGTCTACAAGCCGGTCACCAACACCACGACGGCGAAGCTCCAAGAGGCCGTGACCATCTTGAACAACCGCGTGAACGGGCTGGGTGTCTCGGGCGCGACGGTGAACCTCCAGGGCAAGAACATCGTGGTGAGCGTGCCGGGTGTCTCCGACGCGCGAAACGTCCTCAGAATCGTGGGTGAGACCGCCCAGTTGCTCTTTCGCCCGGTCCTCTGTGAGGCACTGCCGGCCTCGAAGACCGCCACGGCGGTCGCCACGCTGCCCGCCTGCGGTGCGTCGTACTTGATGTCGCCCCAGAACCTGGCGGTCGACACCAACACGGGCAATCCCACCAACAACATCCCGCCGGACCCGGCCTACACCAACATCGCCTCGACGACGTCGACCAACGACAACCCCAAGAAGGTCGTGATCCTGCCGGGACTCGGCAACTCGTCGGTCCGCTACGTGCTCGGCCCCTCCGAGCTCAACGGCACCGCCGTCAAGTCGGCCGTCGCCCAGCAGAACACGATCGGCGCCTGGGTCGTCAACTACACGCTCACCTCGGCGGGCAGCCCCGCCTGGGACCGCGTCGCCCAAGCGAACTTCCACGGCCTGCTCGCCATCGAACTCGACGGCGTCGTCCAGTCCGCGCCGCTGATCCAGCCCAACCAGACGAGCTTCACCTCCTTCGGCGGCCAGGGTGAGATCAGTGGCTCCTTCACCGAGAGCTCGGCGAAGAACCTGGCCCTCGCCATGCAGTTCGGTGCCCTGCCTGTGCGGCTGCAGGCCCTCAACACGGTGACGGTCTCACCGACTCTCGGCCACAGCGCGCTCGTCGCCGGCCTCGGCGCGGGCCTCGTGGGCCTCGCGCTGGTGCTGCTCTACACCATTGCCTACTACCGCTTGCTGGGACTCGTCATCGTGCTCGGTCTCGCGGTGACCGCCGCGCTGCTGTGGGCGATCATCTCGGCCCTCGGCCATACCGCTCTCGCGCCGAGCTTCAGCCTGGCCGGCGTGACGGGTCTGATCGTCTCGATCGGCATCACGGTGGACAGTTACATCGTGTACTTCGAGCGATTGAAAGACGAGGCCCGTTCCGGTCGCTCGATCCGCACGTCCGTTGACCGGGGATTCCGCTCGGCGTGGCGCACGGTGCTCGCCGCCGACACGGTGAGTCTGCTCGCGGCCGTGCTGCTCTACGTGATCGCCGTGGGCGAGGTGCGCGGCTTCGCCTTCTTCCTCGGTCTCTCGACGTTGATGGACATCGCCATCACCTGGTACTTCACGCGACCCCTGGTGATCCTCCTCGGTCGTCGCAGTGCGGATTCACACTCGGCGCTGTCCATGGCCGCCGGTCTCGCCGCGGGAGGCGTCCATGAGTGAGCTTGAAAAGACCCCGGGGCGCCTCGGGCGCATCTACCGCGGGCTCACGACGATCGACTTCGTTGGTCGACGCAAGATCTGGTTTTCGATCTCGGCGATCGTCATCGTGCTCGGGCTGGGCTCGCTCGCCGTGCGCGGCTTCAACCTCGGCATTGACTTCAAGGGTGGCAGCTCCTGGGAGGTCCTCGCGCCCAACTCGTCGATCGCGGCCATGACGAGCGCGGTAGAGAAGGCGGGCCTGTCAGTGCCCACGGTCACCAAGCTCGGCAGCGACACCTACGAGGTGACCGCGGACCTCAACAACCTTTCGGCGCAAGACCAGCTGACCATCACCAACAAGGTGGTCGACGCGATGGCCAAGGAGGCGGGTAAGTCGGCCAACCAGGTGTCGACCTCGAGCGTGGGGCCCACCTGGGGCGGGCAGATCTCCCAGCGCGCCCTCGAGGCGCTCGTGGTCTTCTTCATCGCGGTCGTGGCCTACATCGCGATGCGATTCGAACCCAAGATGGCCGTCGCCGCGTTTCTGGCGATGGTCCACGACCTGTTGGTCACCGTGGGGGTGTATTCGCTCTTCGGCTTCCAGATCACCCCGGACACGGTGATCGCGATCCTCACCATCCTCGGTTACTCGCTTTATGACACGGTGGTGGTCTTTGACCGGGTGCGCGACAACACGGGATCGGTTCTCAAGTCGGGCGACCTGAGCTACTCGGACATGGTGAACCTCTCGATGAACCAGACCCTGGCGCGCTCGATCAACACCTCACTGGTGGCGATCCTGCCCGTCTTTTCGGTGCTGGCGGTCGGCGCCTACATCCTGGGAGCGACCACCTTGCAGAACTACGGTCTCGCCCTGGTGGTCGGCCTGCTCTCGGGGGCGTACTCGTCGATCTTCATCGCGAGTCCGTTGCTGGCGGTCTTCAAGGAGCGCGAGCCACGTTTCCGCGAGCTGGCCGAGCGCGTCGCCTCGCGCAGCGAGCGGGCGACGCTCACGCCGGCCGCGGCGGCGGTGCTCTCCTCTGAGGGCACGGTGCGTAACCGACCTGCGGGTTCGTCGGCCGTGCAGGCGCGCGCGCGCAAACAAAAGCGGCGGTAGCCGTAGGCTGACCTCATGGTGCTCACGCGATCGTCGGACGCGGCGCTGGCCAGCTCACTCGAGCGCTTGATCGCGCGCTTTCGCGAGCACCACCCGGATTCGGCCGGCGACGTCGAAATCGTCCGCCGCGCGGGCCTGGCGGCGATCACCGCCCACGAGGGCCAGTTGCGCCGCACGGGAGAGCCCTACGTCACCCACCCCATCGCGGTCGCCGGGATCGTCGCGGACCTGGGCCTCGACGCCCTGACGATCGCCGCGGCCCTGTTGCACGACGCGGTCGAGGACACCGGGATGACGACCCAGTGGCTCGAGGGCGAGTTCGGCGAGCAGGTGGCCGCGGTCGTCGACGGCGTCACCAAGCTCGACCGACTCGAGTTCGACTCCAAAGAGGCCCAGCAGGCCGCCACCATCCGCAAGATGTTCATCGCAATGGCCCGCGACTGGCGCGTTCTGCTGATCAAGCTGGCCGATCGCCTGCACAACATGCGCACGATCTCGGTGATGCCGATGCACCGCCAGCGCGCGATCGCCCAGGAGACGCTCGACGTCTACGCGCCGCTCGCGCACCGCCTCGGTGTCCAGCAGGTCAAGTGGCAACTCGAGGATCTCAGCTTCGCCACCCTGCACCCCAAGCGCTACGCCGAGATCGAGCAGATGGTCGCCGTGCGCCAGCCCGAGCGCGAGGCCTACCTCGTCGAGGTGATGGAGTCGCTCTCGGCCAAGCTCGCGAGCTTTGGCATCACGGCCGAGGTGCGCGGGCGACCGAAGCACCTCTGGAGCATCTACGAGAAGATGGTCATCGGGGGCAAGGAGTTCGACGAGATCTTCGACCTGGTGGGACTGCGGGTCATCGTCGAAGAGGACCGCGACTGCTGGGCGGTGCTCGGGGCGATCCACGCGCTGTGGTCGCCGGTGCACGGGCGATTCAAGGACTACATCAATTCGCCCAAGTTCAACCTCTATCAGTCGCTGCACACCACGGTGATCGGACCGCGCGGCAAGTCCGTCGAGGTCCAGGTGCGCACCTGGGAGATGCACCGGCGCGCCGAGTTCGGCATCGCCGCGCACTGGGGCTACAAGGAGGGCGCCTCCACCAAGGAGATCGCCTGGATGCAGCGCCTGGCCGACGTCGAGGAAGAGGAGAACGATCCGATCGCCTTCTTGGAGGCGTTGAAGCTCGACCTGGGCCAGGACGAGGTCTACGTGTTCACCCCCAAGGGGCGCGTGATCGCCCTGGTGGAGGGGGCGACGCCCATTGACTTCGCCTACGCGGTGCACACCGAGGTGGGACACCACTGCGTGGGCGCCAAGGTGAACGGTCGCCTGGTCTCTCTCGACACCGTGCTGCACTCGGCCGACGTCGTCGAGATCGTCACCAACAAGAACAACGCGGCTGGACCCTCACGGGACTGGCTCAACATCGCCAAGTCGTCGCGTGCTCGCTCCAAGATCCGCCAGTGGTTCCAGCGCGAGCGCCGCGAGGACGCCATCGAGGGCGGGCGCGAGGAGCTGATCAAGGCGCTGCGCCGCGAGGGTCTGCCGATCGCGACGTCACTGTCGTCGGCCGCTCTCGACGCCGTGATCAAGTCCTTCAACCTCGAGGACCTCGACGCTCTCTTCATGGCGATCGACTCGAGCCAGATCTCGGCCCTCGCGGTCGTCCAGCGCCTGGACCGCGAGCTGCGCGGCGGCGAGGCCGAGCAGCTGCCGACGACGGTCACCAAGATGCCGCGCGGGCGCACGACGCGTCGCTCGGCCGGGGTCTACGTCGAGGGCCTTGATGACGTCATGGTCCACCTGGCGCGCTGCTGCTCGCCGGTGCCGGGCGACCCCATCACGGGATTCATCACCCAGGGTCGGGGGGTCTCGGTGCACCGTGACGACTGCTCCAACGCGGTCGCCCTGGCCCAGCGACTCGGCGAGCGCATCATCGACGTCGAGTGGGACGCCTCGGCGGTGGGCCAGTATCGCGCGGTGCTCGAAGTGCTCGCCTTCGACCGTTCGCGACTGCTTCTCGACGTCTCCAAGGTGGTGGCCGAGTATCACCTCAACATCATTTCGAGCAGTTCGACGACGTCGGGTTCGCGCATCGTGCGTATGGTGTTCGACGTGGAACTCGTCGACCCGACCCATCTGGGCAGCCTGATCGCGGCCCTCAAGTCCGTCGACGGCGTCTTCGACGCGTTCCGTCAGCTGCCCGGTCAGAACAAGTCATCATGAGCGGCCCCTCGGCCGTGCAGGCCCCCGTCGGCACCCACGACGTGCTGGCGCCGGATTCGGCGCGCTGGCAGCACTTGATCGCGACCTTCGCCGACTGGGCGACGCGCTACGACTTCTCGCTCATCATCAATCCGCTCTTCGAGGACGTCGCGGTCTTCAACCGCGGCATCGGCGAGGCCAGCGAGATGGCGACCAAGGAGATGTACGTCTTCGCCGACCGCGGCGGGCGTACCCTCGCGCTGCGCCCCGAGGGCACGGCCTCGGTCGTACGCGCCTTCGTCCAGCACCGACCCGCGACCCCCTACAAGGCCTGGTACATCACGCCGGCCTTTCGCTACGAGCGCCCCCAGAAGGGCCGCTACCGCCAGCACCACCAATTGGGCGTGGAGGCGCTCGGCACCGACGACCCCGCCATCGACGTCGAGGTGGTCTCGCTCGCCTGGCGATACTACGAAGCGCTCGGCCTGAAGCGGGTGCGCCTGCTGATCAACTCGATGGGTCACCGCGAATGCCGTGGCGCCTACGTCGAGGTTCTCACCGACTACCTCGCCGCCCACGAGGCGGAGATCTGCGACGAGCACCGCGCGACCTGGCGAAACAACCCGCTGCGCGTGCTCGATTGCAAGAAGGACGCCTGCGTGGCGCTCACCAGCGTGGGCCCGATGCTGATCGATCACCTCTGTCACGAGTGCGCGACGCACTTCGCCCAGGTCCGAGGCGGCCTCGCGGCCATCGGCATCGAGAGCGAGCTGAACCCTCGCCTGGTGCGCGGCTTCGACTACTACACCCGCACGACCTTCGAGTTCGTCTCCGACGCCCTCGAGAGTGCCCAGAACGCGGTGGGCGGCGGCGGGCGCTACGACAGCCTGGTCGAACAACTCGGCGGTCCGCCCACGAGCGGCATCGGATTCGGCAGCGGCATCGAGCGACTCCTGCTCGTCCTCGAGGCCGAGGGGATCGCGGTGCCCGTCCGTTCTCTCGACGTGTTCGTCGTCGACACCTGCGAAGAGGACGCCACGGGCCCGCTGGTCGACGAGCTGCGCCGCGGCGGCCTCGCGGTGGGGCGCGCCTACGACGCGCGCTCGATGAAGGCCCAGATGAAGGTGGCCGACCGCTCCGGCGCGCGTTACGCACTGCTGGTCGGCCCGCGAGAGCTCTCGGCCGGCGAGGTTACGATGAGGGACCTGCGTGGTGACGAATCGGCGGGCCAGGTCACCCTCGCGCGCGACGCGATCGTCGCCCACGTCACCGAATTAGTGAAGAAGAGGCTATGAACGACGTCGACTCCACCTCCCTGCGCGACCTGCTGGTCGCGCGCGTCGCCGAACGCGAACTCGGCAGCCGGGTGAGCGTCTGCGCCTGGGTGGCCAAGCGGCGCGAACACGGTGAGCACCTGGCCTTCCTCGACCTGCGCGACCGTTCGGGGATCCTCCAGGCGGTGGTGCCCGGATCGCTCGACGTGCGCAGCGAGTACGTGGTGCGCGTCACGGGCACGGTCTCGGCCCGTCCCGAGGGGACGGTCAACGAGCGCCTGGTGACCGGTCGCGTGGAGCTGACCGACTGCGAGGTCGAGATCCTGGCGGTCGCCGAGGCACCGCCCTTCCAGCTCGACGAGCGCGTCGAGGTGGACGAGGCGGTGCGGCTCAAGTATCGCTACCTCGACCTGCGCCGCGACACGATGCAGCAGTCGCTGCGGTTGCGCGCGCGCGTGAACGCGGCCCTGCGCGCGGCCATGGACGCCCAGGACTTCTGCGAGGTGGAGACGCCCCTGCTCTGGGCGCCGACCCCCGAGGGCGCGCGCGAGTTCGTGGTGCCCTCGCGACTGCACGCGGGCGAGTTCTACGTCCTGCCCCAGAGTCCCCAGATCGCCAAGCAGCTCCTCATGGTGGGGGGCTTTGACCGCTACTACCAGATCGCGCGCTGCCTGCGCGACGAGGACCTGCGCGCCGACCGGCAGTTCGAGTTCACCCAGCTCGACATCGAGGCGAGCTTCGTCTCCCAAGAGGACATCATGGGCTTCGTCTCGCGTGCGGTGCTCGACGCCGCCGAGGTGGCGACCGGGGTGCGGCCCGAGAGCATCGAGACGATGACCTGGGCCGAGGCGCTCGACCTCTACGGCACCGACAAGCCCGACCTGCGCTTTGGCATGGTCCTCCAGGACCTCTCGGCGGCCTTCGCGTCCACCGAGGTGAAGGCCTTCGCCGCGCCGGTCGTCAAGGCCATTCGCGTCCCCGAGGGTGCGGGCTTCACCCGCAGCCGCCTCGACGCCCTCACCGACCAGGCCAAAGCCCTCGGCGCGAAGGGTCTCGCGTGGTTCCGCGTCACCGAGGACGGCCTCGACTCGCCGCTCGCGCGCTTCCTCTCTGAGGAGGAAGCCGCGGCCGTTGGCCAGGTCGACGGCGCGCTCGTGGGCGACCTCGTCCTGGTGGTCGCCGACGAGCACGCGCTGGCCTGTCGGGTGCTCGGCGCGCTGCGCCTCGCCCTCGGCGCGCCGCCGGTCTCGGAGCCCCCGTATCGCTACTTGTGGGTGACCGAGTTCCCGATGTTCGAGGGCCTCGACGACGAGGGCAACCCGATCGCGGCGCACCACCCCTTCACGATGCCTCACCCCGAGGACCTCGATCTCATGGCGAGCGACCCGCTGCGCGTGCGATCGCAGGCCTACGACCTGGTCCTCAACGGCTGGGAGCTGGGCAGCGGATCGGTGCGCATCCACCGCGCCGACATCCAGGCGAAGGTCTTTCGCTCGCTCGGCATCTCCGACGAGGAGGCCGAGAGTCGCTTCGGCTTCCTGATGGGGGCCTTTAAGTACGGGGCGCCGCCGCACGCCGGCTTCGCCTTTGGCGTCGACCGACTGGTGGCCATCTTCGCGGGTGCCGAGACGATCCGCGAGGTCATCGCCTTTCCCAAGACCCAGTCCGGTGCGGACCCCATGACGGGGGCGCCCAAGGAGATCGCGCCGCGCGCGCTGCGCGACCTGCACCT
>DATIVP010000061.1:0-21318 GCA_035465755.1 Acidimicrobiales bacterium
GACGAGCTGGCGGGCGAGTCGATCGGCCTCCTCGAGGTACTGCGTGGTCAGTAGCACCGTCACCCCGCGCTGGGTCAGGCTCTCGATGATGGCCCAGAGGTCCTGGCGGCTCTGTGGATCGAGTCCCGTCGTGGGTTCATCGAGGAAGAGGATTGGCGGATCGGCCACCAAGGCCGCCGCGAGGTCCAGGCGGCGGCGCATGCCCCCCGAGTAGGTCTTCGCCGAGCGGTTCGCCGCTTCTCCAAGTCCAAACTCGGAGAGCAGCTCACGGCTGCGCGACGTGGCGAGCGCCTTGTCGAGGTGGTTGAGCCGACCCACCATGCGCAGGTTCTCAAATCCTGTGAGGTTCTCATCCACTGTCGCGAACTGGCCCGCCAGCCCGATGCTCTCGCGCACCCTCTGAGGATCCTTCTCGACGTCGACGCCGTTGACCATGGCGCTGCCCGAGGAGGGCGTGAGAATCGTCGACAGTATGCGGATCATGGTGGTCTTGCCCGACCCATTGGGTCCGAGCAGCCCGAAGACCTCCCCCCGCGGCACTCGCAGGGTCACCCCGTCAAGCGCTCGAACGTCGCCGTCTTTGAAGGTTCGAACGATGTCGAGCGTCTCGACCGCGAAGTCAGTCATAGCGGCAGTTTTAGCAGAAGCATTGGATGAGTCGATCAGTCCAGGCGGTACCTTACGAGCGTGGCCATTTCGGAAGAGGACATTGCACAGGTACGCGCCGCCACCGACATCGTCGCGCTGATCTCCGAGCACGTGGCCTTGAAGAAGACGGGCCGACGCTGGAGTGGCCTGTGCCCGTTCCACGGCGAGAAGACTCCCTCGTTCTCTGTCAACGCCGAAGAGGGTCGCTACTACTGTTTCGGCTGCCGGGCTTCGGGTGATGCGATCACCTTCGTGCGCGAGATCCAGCACCTGGATTTCATCGACGCCTTGCGCCAGCTGGCCGAGCGCGCGGGGATCGAGCTGCACGAAGACGCCAACGCGACCAAGGCGCGACGTGAGCGCCAGGAGCTGCTCGCGACCATGGAATCGGCCGTCGAGTGGTACCACCAACGCCTCCTCACGAGCCCCGACGCGCGACCGGCTCGGGACTACCTGCGTAGTCGCGGCATCGACGGCGACGTGGCGCGGCGCTTCAGACTCGGCTGGGCGCCTGATGAGTGGGATGCCCTGACCAAGGCGCTGAATCTCTCCGAGCGCCAACTCATGGGCACCGGACTGGGTTTCGTCAACAAGCGCGAACGCCGTCAGGACGCGCTGCGCGCGCGCATCATCTTTCCGATCTTTGACACCTCGGGCAAGGCCATCGCCGTCGGCGGTCGGATCCTGCCGCCGGCGCCGGGCGAACCTGAGCCTGAGCGCCACGAGGCCAAGTACAAGAACTCGCCGGAGACGACGATCTACTCCAAGCGCCGCACGCTCTACGGGCTCAACTGGGCCAAGGACGAGATCATCCGTTCGGGGGAGATCATCGTCTGCGAGGGCTACACCGACGTGATCGCTTTCTTCGGGGCCGGACTCGAACGGGCGGTCGCCACGTGCGGCACGGCCCTCGGCGAGGACCACTTTCGCACGATGAAGAACTTCGCGTCGCGCATCGTGCTCGCCTACGACGCCGATTCCGCGGGCCAGAGCGCGGCGGCCTCGGTGTACCAGTGGGAGAAGCAGCATCAGGTCGACGTCTTCGTCGCGCGACTGCCGCGCGGCAGTGATCCGGCGGACCTCGCACGCAAAGACCCCGAGGCGCTGCGCGCGTCGGTGGCGAACGCGCTGCCCTTCTTGCAGTTTCGCTTGGAGCGAGTACTGGACGCCGCCTCACTCGCAACGGCCGAAGGAAGGGCCCGTGCGGCCGACGCGGCGATGGCCGTGATCGCCGAGCACCCCAATGACCTGGTGCGCGACCAGTACGTGATGACGGTCGCGGACCGGTTGCGCGTGGAGGCGAACGCCCTGCGCGCCGGCGTCGACGCCGTGCGCCGCGGCGAGACGCCTGCTCCCGCGCCGCGGCGTGCCGCGCGCGAGGGCGGGTCGCTGCCGCGTCCGGCGCTGGAGGCGCTTCGCCTCCTCGTGCATCAGCGCGACCTCGTCGAGGGGCGACTCATCGCCGCTATGTTCGACAACGAAGTCCAACGCGACGTGTTTGAAGGACTCGAGACGGATCGTCAGGTCTCGATGGTCGTCGATCAGCTCAGTGCCCGAGGCGACGCGGATGCGGCGGATCTGCTCGCGCGTCTCGTGGTCGACGAACTGGGCCGCACCTACAGCGCGGCCGACGCCGCCGCGGTGATCGCCCAGCTGCTGCGGGCCGCCTCCCAGAGGGAACTACGTGAGATTGAGCGCGACCTTCGAAGTGGCGTGATGTCTCCCCAGGACGCGCACGCCACGGTGCGCGACGTGAAGGAGAGATTGCTCGCCCTTGAGGGGGATCAGGGTGCCGCCGCCGAGGTTGATCTGCGCGAGTGGCTTCTGGCGCGCCACGCCGTGACCCGACCGTGAGTCGCGTCGGGGGCCTCGAGATCCTCCCACCGCTCGACGTGGACGAGGAACGTCAGCTCTACCCGGTGATCACTCGGGGCCGCGACGCAGCTCGACAGTTGGCCGACGGCCCCCTCGACGCCTCACAACGCCGTCGCCTCGCCCGCCAACGTCAGGCTGGTCAAGAGGCCGAGTTGCGCCTCTTGCGGGCGACCTGTGGACTGGTGCGAACCCGCGTGCACGAGCGCGGCTATCGATTCGGCAACGAGGAACTCGAAGCCGCTGGCATCGAGGGCCTCGCGAACGCGCTGCGCCGCTTCGATCCCGAGCGGGGTGTGCGATTCGCCACCTACGCCAACTACTGGATCGTGAAGCTGGTGAATCAGGCAATTCAGCGCCAGGTTGGCCTCAGCGACTCCGAGATGCGCCTCGTTCTCGCATTTGAGAAGCTGCAGCGAGCGCATCCTGAGACGACGTACTCCGCTGGCGACGTCGCGCGAGAGCTGAAGATTCCGATTGATCGGGCCTCCGACGTGATGTCGAGCGCGCGCGACATCAACGCGCGCCGCTACGAGCCCACGGACTTCCTCGACGACACTGAGTTGCACGAGCCCCCCGCTCTCGATGACGCACCGGCGTGGGTGATCGGTGCGCTCAAGCGTCTCTGTGGGGCGGACTTCGACGCCTTCTGGCAACACTCGTTTCGTACGACGTCGCTCGAGGAGTTGGCGAAAGCGAAGGGGATAACCCGTCAGGGCATGGCTAAACGTCTTGAAAGGTGCCGCGCCGCCGTGCGCGCCAGCGACGAGGCCCAGCGTCTCCAGGACTGGTTCGACCGCCAGTAGGTCGGGCCCAGGGTGCTAGAGTTGCCATGCTTTCAACCATTCCCAGATAGCTCAATTGGCAGAGCAAGCGACTGTTAATCGCTAGGTTGCAGGTTCGAGTCCTGCTCTGGGAGCCAGTCGACCGGGGATGCAGGGCGGTTTCTAAGGGCCGTAGCTCAGTGGTTAGAGCAGGGGACTCATAATCCCTCGGTCGTGGGTTCGATCCCCACCGGCCCTACGAGGCGGATTCAGGGACCTGCGACGAACGCAGTCGACGAGGTTCGCGAAGTCGCTGTGATGATCACGGCCCGACCCCGAACTCTTGGGGTGTTGAACGCGTGGCGCGATGACGGCCGTGCGTGACACTGACGCCGCTACGGTGAACGAAGTGGATGATGTCGTGCCCCCTGCGGACCCCAATGACTGGAGCGACGAGCAGTGGCTTGAGTGGCTGAAGGCTACCGATGAGCCGTCGGAGGAATCCGAGGAGAAGTTCTCCAAGGTCATGAAGCGTGTCGTGGAGTCGACACCGGGTCAAGTTCTGGGTCAAGCAATGATCGGCCTGTCGCAGGCGATATACGGACGCCACGACGAAACCGTCGCCATCGTCGTCGAAGGCAGCGGAGAGGGCGCCGAGGACGAGCCATTCGCGGTGCACCTCGACCCAGAGCATCCCGAACGTTCAGCGGTGGTCTTCAAGGCAAAGCCAGAGTCGCCGACGACGTAACGAGTCGCCGCAGCGATGCGAATACGCGCCGTCAAGGACGACGGAGTCGACGCATCAGGGTTTTCCCCTATGGCGAGGGACGTAGGCGCTGCGTACTCTCGAGTCGAAATCTCGCAGTACCTGGTACGAGGGGAGATGGCATGGGCGCAACCGCTCTCAGTGCTGTGACGGGCTCGCGAATCGACGAAGAGTGGGCAGTGGAGACCCACGCCTTGACCAAGCGCTTCGGGGAGAACGTGGCGGTCAACGGCGTGGATCTGCGCGTGCCGCGGGGCTGTGCCTTTGGCTATCTCGGGCCCAACGGCGCTGGCAAGACCACACTGATCCGCGTCCTCCTCGGCTTGACCCACGCCGACGCGGGCACCATGTCGATGCTCGGACACGAGGTCCCGCGACATCGCGACCGAGCGCTCGCCCGCGTGGGGGCCATCGTCGACGAGCCGCGCTTCCACGGACACTTGACGGGTCGTCAGAACCTCGAGATCCTCGCGGCCGCGCGCGAGCACGCGGCTCGAGGAAGGATCGCGGCGTCGCTCGAGCGCGTCGGCATGTCCCAGCGCTCCGACGACCGCGTCTCGAAGTACTCGATGGGCATGCGTCAACGCCTCGGCGTCGCCGCCTGCCTGCTCGGAGACCCCCAGCTCCTCATCCTGGACGAACCCATGAACGGTCTCGACCCGGCGGGAATGCACGAGATGCGCGACATGATCAAGTCCCTCGTCGACGAGGGACGTACCGTGATGCTCTCGTCGCACCTCCTCGACGAAGTGGAACGGACCTGTGACGCGGTGGCCATCGTGGATCGGGGCAAGGTCATTCGCCAGGGGCCGATCGCTGACCTGCTGGCGGGATCCGACGTCGAGGTGAACGTCGTGTGCTCGGCACCTCAGCGGGCTCAGGCAGTTCTCGCCTCTGCCATGAGGGGAACTCGCATCGACACCGACGGGGACTCTCTCACCGTCCATCTTCCGACGGGCACGGGTCGTGACGTCATCGCCGAGATCAACCGGCAACTCGTCCACGACGGAATCGACGTCTACCACCTCCAACAGATCCAGGTCTCACTCGAGTCGTGGTTCCTGTCGGTCACGAGTCGACTGGGAGAGTCCGCATGAGCGTCGTCACCTCCGCAACGCCCGGCGTCGAGGCGGGCGCCGCACACGATCGGCGCGGCTCGTGGCTGCCGACGGGCGCGATGATCACAACTCGGATCATGGAGCTGCGCAAGCGTCGCGGACTCATGGCGGCGTTGGCGGTCGTCAACATCGGCATTCCCACGATCTTTCTCACCATCCGACTCATCGCGCACGCCGTCGCGCCCAAGTCCTACGGCCCCGCCGGCGGCTACGAGATCTTCAGCGCCCTGGTGGCCGGCGTCCTCTTCGTCTTCGGCTTCATCGTGGCGGCCACGGTGGGCTGCACGGCGGGATCGATCGACCTCAGTGAGGGAATGTTTCGTCACCTCGTCATCACCGGGCGATCGCGCTTGGCGCTCTACTTCGCGAGGATCCCGGCCGGACTGGCCATCGTCGTGCCGATGGTCGCCGTGGGCTTCACCATCGTGTGCGCCGTGTGCGTGTTCGCCGCGCCGACCAAGCTCTACTACCAGGGCATCGAGGTGCCGGCGGGGCTGTCCCAGACCGGTTTTGAGAACTGGGCTTCCCAGCACCCCCTCGACGTGGTCTGCGGCTTCCCCTACAGGGAACCGATTGGCGTGCCCTGTGGCATCAGACCCGACGGCAAGATCGTGACCCCCCCGGGCACCAACATCCACACCATCCCCTTGTCCACACTGAAGGCGGACGCGGTCAAGATCGCCCGTGGCCTGTACTCGGACTATTCCTCGAGATTCCTCTCGCCGAGCACGTCGCTCATGGTCAAGTCCGGTCTCTGGATCGAGCTCGAGGCGATCATCGGCTTCATCGTGGGGCTGGGCCTCGCCTCGCTGATGGGCCAACGCACGGTGCCGGTGATCATGATGATCGTGCTCGAGATCATCTTGACACCTCTCTTTGCGAGGGCGGCCATTCCCCACCTCATCAACTTCCAGCGCGGGCTGGTTGGCCTCGCGACGGCCCACCTCGAACCCTCGGGGCTCCCGCAGGTCTTCGGCGGAGGAGGTCCGGGTGGCGGGAGCCAGTTGGTGCCCGAGTCCACGACCGTCGCCGTTCTCGTCATCGCGGCCTGGCTCGTGGGTTGGACCGCGCTCGGAGCGTGGCGCATGGCCACGAGGGACGCGTAGCCGGACGCCGGGGCGAGGGTTCTGGGACGCGTCGACGAACGCGTCGACCCTCGTGGCGCTCGCTGGGCCATCGCGGCCGGCGCCGATCGTTCACGTAGATTGATCCTCGTGGGCGGTGACGCCCGGGCGAGGGGGGCCAGAATGCCGGAGATCAGGAACATCAATCACGTCGCTCTCACCGTGAGCGACGTCGCGCGCAGCGTTACCTGGTACGAAGAGGTGTTGGGGTTGATCCGGGTGATGGAGGGTCCCCACCCGGACGGCGCCGGCAGCTTCGTGCTGCTCGCCACCGCGGACTTCTCGGTGATGGTGGGACTTCACGCGCATGACGTCAACGGCGGCGAGCGCTTCAACGAGGCGGTCACGGGGCTCGACCACGTGAGTTTTGGCGTCACCAGCCACGAGGAGCTCGAGGCGTGGGAGACCCGCCTGAGCGAACTCGGGATCGAGCACTCGCCCGTCAATGATCAGGTGGGCTATTCCGTGGTCGTCTTTCGCGACCCCGACAACATCCAACTTGAATTCGTGAGCATGGGTTAACTGCGCCGAGGCGACGCGGGTGGCCGAGTGCTCCTCAGCTCGTCACGGTCATACGAAACGTCGAGTACTCCACGCCCATGGCGTCGCGCTGCAGCGATCGAGTGGCGATCACCGCGACGTCGAACCCCGCGTTCTCGGCGAGTGAGAGGAAGTACTCGAGGTCACCGCTCGTCCCGAAGAACGTGAGCAGTCGCCCACCTGGGTGAAGGTGCGACGCCACCTGCTCGAAGAAGGAGGTGAGGGTCCGGTAGCCGGGATCGGTGATCGCGCTCTCGAGCGCGTCGCGGGCGGGGAACCAGCGAAAGGGCGGATCGAAGATGATCAGGTCGAAGGACTCCGCCACGCCGTCAAAGAGATCCGAGTGGCGAAACTCGACTCGCGTCTCAAGACCGTTTGCGCGCGCGTTCGACGTCGCCGCCTCGACCGCGGTCACGTTCGTGTCAGCGCCGAGCACCCGAGAGGCGACCCGTGCGGCGAGCAACGCGTTGACGCCACAGCCGGTTCCCATGTCGAGCACGTGGTCCTCGGGGCGCACCTCGGCGAGGACCATCTCACCCAGGAGGTGCGACATGCCGGTGATGGGCTGAACGTCCGCCGGCACCCAGAGGTCGAGTCCCAGGTACGTGAACCTCTGACCCGTGCCGGCCTCGCGCCTCATCGCTTCGTAGGCGTCGTCGTGCCATCGCGTGATGGCCGCCACGCGCTCCGCCGACATGCACGGGACGTACTCCTCAGGCACGTGACGTCACTCGCAGGGGAATGGACTGGGCGAAGTGAAAGACGTCGTCGGGATCTACCCAGCGCTTCACTCCACTGAGCCGTGCGACGTGGTCGCCGTAATAGGCGTCGAGCCAGCCGTCGAGGGTGGGGTCGATGTAGTTGACGTACGCCCCGTCGGCTGGTTCGAAGACGTTCGTCGCGAGTTCGCGCAACCACTCGTCACCCGCGGCGATCTGCGAGGGCGCCGAGTAGGTGGACCACGAGTGCGTCGCCTGGATGTCGGCGATGGCGGATCGGTGGGCGAAGGCGGTGGCGTGGGCTCCCACGCGCGATACCGCGCCGCCCAGGGCGTCGAAGGCGAGAGCGGCACCCACGTCCGGTGCCCGTCCCGCGAGCTGAGCGAGCGAGTTGAGCGCACGGTCGATTCGCGCGCCACTCCACGGGGCGACGACGAAGCTTGACTTCGCGTGGAAGGCCGCGCGACTCAGTACGCCCGCCCCCTGACCGCTCACGTGGCACGCGGCAATCGAGAGCAAGCTGCACCCGGCCTCGATCGCCATCGCCGCGAGGAAGGTGTCGCCGCCGACGAATCTCGAGGTCGGCGTCGCTCCGCTTAGGGCCACGAAGGAGTTGAGGAGACCCTTGAGGCTCGACGGCGCGCCGCACCAGACGCCGCTCACCAGAACACCGAGCCCGTCAGTGCCGGCGCTCTCGAGCAGGCAGTTCGCCCAAAGGTCATCGCTCTGTTGGGGCACCCAGGACATCCACGCTGTCAGGACGTCGCGAGCGGCCGACCAGGCGAAGCGCAGGCTGAAGAGGGTCATTGGGGGAACGGCGTACGTGCGGTAGGTCAGCGCCGTCGTCACGCCGAAGTTACCGCCGCCACCGCCGCGCTGAGCCCACAACAGCTCGGGGTGCGTGGCGTCGTTCACGGTGAGAGTCGTCGAGTCGGCGAGCACCGTCGTCGTCTCGACGAGGTTGTCGCACGTGAGTGCGTATCGTCGCGCCAACACGCCGACGCCGCCACCGAGGCTCAGTCCGGCGACACCGACGCTCGGGCATGACCCGGCGGGCACCAGGCGTCCGTGCTGGGCGAGCGCGTCGTAGAAGTCGATGAGGCGCGTGCCCGCCCCGACGATTGCCTGGGACGTCGCGTCGTCGTAGAACACCCGCGACAGGGGGCTGACGTCGATGACCAGTCCGTCATTGCAGGAGTAGCCCGCGTAGCTGTGGCCACCCGATCGAGCGGTGACAGCGATGGCGTGATCGCGGGCGAAGGCGAGACAGCGCGCCACGTCGTCGCTGGACGCGCAGTAGGCGATTCCCTGGGGGCGTGACGGCACCAGGGCCGCGTCGAAGAGGAGTCGACTCTGTGAGTAGGCGGCGTCATTCGGGCGCACCAGGGTCCCACGCAGAGAGTGGGCGAGTCGTCGCCACTCGAGGTCGCTCGCGGGACGTGTCGCCAGGGTCGTCGTGGGACTCGCCGTCTTGGCCGCGGTGCCACAAGCGGCGAGAGTGGCGCCCGCAGCGACCCCGAGCCCAATCGCCCCCCAGGCCGCCCCGCGCTGGAGGAACTGGCGACGGGTGGGAGCGTCCATGGGCTGACGCTAGTGGGCGTCGGTAAGGGAAAGGCGCCGTCGGACACGTCAGTGGTGAAGAGAGGAGACCTATGAATGAGGTCATCGAGAAGGGTCGCGGCACCTGGGCGCGCCCGTGGGGAATCGTGTCGGCGCTCGTCGTGGCGGCGGCACTCATCGTGAGTGCGGTTGTCCTGCGCCATCCCGCTTCGGCCGCGTCGCCGGCGACGGTCACGGTCACGGGCACGGGAACCGCCAAGGGCGCTCCCGACACGCTGAGCTTTCAGATCGGAGTGAACTCGACGGCCGCCACGGCCAGCGCCGCCTTGGAGGAGAACAACTCTCGAGTGGGCGCTCTCGAGTCATCGCTCATCGCAAATGGGATCACGCGAAAGGACATGCAGACGTCGGATCTCAATATCTCGACCAACACGAACAACTACGGCGTCGTCACCGGATTCACCGTCAGTGACGTGTTGAGCGTGACCACCCATCGCCTGGCGAGCGCGGGGCGCACCCTCGATGCCGCGGTGCACGTCGCCGGCAACGGCGCGCAGCTCTATGGCGTGTCCTTCTCACTCTCGCACCAGTCTCGGGTTCTCGCCGCCGCACGCGCGGACGCGATGAAGAACGCGCGAGCGGCGGCGGGCCAGTACGCGAGCGCCGGCGGAGCGAGCGTCGGACGCGTCCTCAAGATTTCCGAGCAGGTCACGTCAACGCCGCTGCCCTACACCCTGACCGATGGCGGGTTCGCCGCCGCGAAGGCGTCAGTACCGCTGCAGAGCGGCACGGCGTCGGTCAGTGCTCTCGTGACGGTTGTCTACGCGCTGAATGGTTGACGCGGCCCTCGTCGCGATGCTGGGCGAAGCGCAAGATCAGTAGGCCCAGGAGCAAGAAGACGACGACGCCCACGCCCACGCCGAGTGAGATCAGCGTGTTGCGGAATTCGTCGGTCGAGAGCGACGTATCCAAGGTGAGATGAGCCGAAGCGCTCAGGATGTCTCGCACACCCGCGAGGATGCCGATGACGAGGAACGGTCGGACAGGGAACGTGAAGGACCGCAGATTCCCAAAGACGGTGTGGGCGATGTCGATCAGGATGATCACGACGAGGATCCCGTCGATGGCCGCGACGACCGCCTGGGCGACGGTGGAGTTCACGCGCACGAAGTCAGTGATCGTGCGCACCAGCACGTCGCCGGCGACGAAGAGCAGGCTGAGCACGATCGAGTACTCGATGATGGACATCAGTGTTCGCACTACCGTGTCCGCGCCATTGAGGCGCGACTTGGCGCTGGTCGGTTTCACGTCGGCCACCCCACGACCCTAGTGGTGCGCCCCGCGCGCGGCCTCGCGCAGTGTGCGCAGGTGCGGGATGAGTCGAGCTGTCTCGTCGAAGAGGGAAGAGAGTGCCCGATTCAACTGCGGCGTCCCGGCAAACTCGCCGTCAACGACCGGTGCGTCGCCAAGACCGACCGCGACGTCGCCCACGTGGACCATCTTGAGCGACGACAGCACGGTCTTGAGGTGCTGCGCGGCTCGTGTTCCTCGCGCCCCGCCGCCGTAGCAGACGATCCCCGCGGCCTTGTAGCGCCACTCCTTGTAGAGGTAGTCCAGGGCGTTCTTTGTCGCGGCGTTGTAGCTGTGGTTGTATTCGGGTAGCACGAAGATCACGGCGTCGCCGCGCTGAATCGTCGCCGACCACTGTCTGGTGTGCTCGTGCTGGTAGTCCCCGTCAGAGGCCTGGCGCGGTTCGTCGAGCGGCGGAAGGTTCACCACCGCCAGGTCGATGAGTTCGACGTCGAAGTCCGAGCGAGCGCTCGCCGCGTCGATCACCCAGCGAGCAATGGGCTCGCCCGCGCGCACGGGTCGCGTGCTACCGAGAATGACCTGCAGGCGGACTGGTTGGATGTCAGGCATAGTCCTTAAGTCAAGCAGGTTCGCGAAAGTCCGCTAATAGTGCGAAATTGAAGCCAGACTCCGCGCCCATTTCATTTGGTGGGAACTCTCGATACACTGCCCAGTAATGACGAAGCAGAGTCGGTCTGCGCCGGTTATGAAGGCCGTGTTGGACGCGGTCGCCGAGCGCCTGCTCGCCGGGGATGAATTGCGCATTCGAATCCCGGAGATCTGCCAGGCCACGGGCGTGAATTACGGGAGCGTTTATCATCATTTCGGCTCGCGCGAGGGCGTCATCGACGCGGCCTACGAAGCATTGTTCTGCACCCACGCCGAACAGGAGATTGCTCGCTGGGAGGCGCTGGCGTCGTCGCCGACGCGTCAGTCCTTTGACGCGGGACTCAAGGCACTGCTGGACCCGGCGAACCATGACGTGACGCGTGTGGATCGGGCCATGACGACGCGGATCGTGGCCGCGGCGGAGACGCGCCCCGCGCTGCGCGGAGTCGTGGCGGCGACGCAGACTCGCGTGAGCGACACGTGCGCACGTGCCCTCGCCTACGGTCAGAGCCAGGGTTGGTTGCGTTCCGACGCGCCACCGGAGGCCATGGCGGGCCTCGTCGAGGCGGTGGCTGTTCGCTACGGCGCCCAGGACCTCGTTGGCCAGGGCACGCAGGGACAGGCGGACGTGGCCCGATTGCTGTGGCAGTTCCTGGTGGGACCGCGATGATCGAGATGTGCTGAACTGAGACCGTGAAAGCCCTTCGCCTGGCGGGCGCCGTCATCCTCGCGGGTTCACTGTTGCTGTTTGCGGCCCGGGCCACGGCCTCGGTGTCTTCGTCTTTGCTCGGAGCGCCGTGCACGTCGAGCGCCCTGACGAGCCATCTCACGAACGTGGTGTCGGTCCAGGACTACGGGTGCACTGGTCCGTGGGCGTACCTCTGGGCGACGCTCTCGGTCTCGGACAACCAAGTGAGCGTGACCGAACTGATGTCCTACGCCTCGGGAGCGTGGCGGCCCGTCTCGCGCGCGACGTATTGCCACCCCGGGGTGCTGCCCGAGACCGTCTATCACCGCGCCTGCTTCTCCAACTGACCCGGCGCAACGTCCTTCGGTTGATGTCCTAACCTCGAGCCGTGCGAGGTCGCGGACTCGGCTCATTGGCGTGGGCCTCGGCTCAGGACCTCTTTGACCAGAGGACGTCCTTCGGCCGACTCGCGCTGGTGCACGTGATCATGATGGCGGGCGACACCCTGGTGACCGTCTCGCTGGCGGGTTCGTTGTTCTTCTCGGTCTCACCCACCGAGGCCAAGAGCCGGGTCCTGTTGTACTTGCTGATCACGATTGCGCCCTTCGCGGTCGTCTCGCCGGTGCTCGGACCACTGATCGACCGCTCGACGCACGGACGACGCATCCTCGTCGCGCTCTCGGCCGGGGCACGCACACTCCTGTGCTGGTCGATGTCCCAGCACCTCAACTCGCTCTGGCTCTATCCCGAAGCATTCCTCGTTCTCATCTCCTCGAAGTTCTATGTCGTCACTCGCGGAGCGCTGGTGCCCGAGATGGCCCGCAGCCAGCAGTTCCGCGAGCACGCCGGACGCGTCGGCGGCGCCGGCTGGCCCGTGAACGACCAGTCGCAGCCCGCCGGCTTCGCCGGCTTCAACGCGCAGCTCACGCTGCTCGGCACCCTGGCCGGCCTGATCGTGGGCTCGGTGGGGGCGGGGGTGTTGAAGGGACTGGGCGCGCCGAGCGTGTTGGTGATGGCCGCGGTGACCTTCGCCGCCGCCACGGTGGCGAGCCTGCGCCTACCTCGCCCGGAGCGAGTCGCGCGGGTGGATCCGCTGCGCATGTCCCAGGACGAGCGCGACGTGCACGCCCTCAACCCCCTGGGCGACACCGAGGTGGCCTGGGGGCTCCTCGCGGCCTCGCTGCAGCGCTTCAGCGTGGGATTCGCCACCTTCCTGCTCGCCTTCGGCCTGCGTCGCGCCCACGCGGGACTTGGTTGGTTCGCGATCGCACTCGTACTTAGCGCCATCGGCGCACTGAGCGGGCTGGGACTCGTCACCCGGGTGCGCGAGAGGGTGAGCGAATCGACGCTGCTCGTTGTCTCGTTGCTTGGCACCGGACTGGGCGCGGCGGCCGCCTCGCTCGCTCCGAACCTGCTCGTCCAGACGATCTTCGCCGGATGGATCGGGCTGTGGGCCGCGGTCGCCCAGCCGAGTTTCGACGCGATCACGCAACGACTCGTCGCGCCCGGGGCCCAGGGGCGCACCTTCGCTCGCTTCGCGGTGCGCCAGCAGCTCGGCTGGGTCATCGGCGCGCTGGTGCCGGTCGGAGTGAGTCTGTCCTTCGCCGACGGCGACCACCTGCTCGCGGTGGTCACCCTCGTCGTGGCGGTCGCCTACGCGCTCGGACGCACTCGTCGGTGAGGAGAGTCTCGCTTCCTATGCTGTAATGGGTCATGGCGAGCACGAATGAGACCCGACCGGCCCACGTTGTCATCATTGGGGGAGGGTTCGCGGGGGTAGCCGTTGCGCGAGGACTCGCCAACCAGAACGTGCGCGTGACGATCGTCGACAAGCACAACTTTCACACCTTTCTGCCCCTGCTCTATCAGGTGGCGACGGCCGGCCTCGAGCCCGCGGACGTGGCCTACCCCATCCGAACGATCTTCGGCCACGCCACCAACATCCGCTTTCGCCACGCCCAGGTGCGCGAGGTGGACCACGACCGCAGCGCCGTCATCCTCGAAGGCGGCGCCGAGATGGCCTTTGACCATCTCGTGGTCGCCACCGGCGCGACGGCCGCGTACTTCGGCATTCCGGGGGCGTCGCGCTACGCGATGCCTCTTTACTCGCTGGCCGACGCGCGACGACTGCGCAACCGGCTTCTCATGAGCTTGGAGGCGGCCGACGTCGCCGCCGAGCACGCCAACGTGAAGCTCACCTTCGTCGTGGTCGGTGGCGGTCCGACGGGCGTGGAGACCGCTGGTGCCCTCTCTGAGCTCGTGCGCATCGCAATACGCCGCGACGGGCTGCGCATCCGCCCCGAGGACGTGCGCGTGCTGCTGGTGGACCTGGCGCCGCGGCTGCTCACGGCCTTTCCCGAGAACGCGAGCCGCTACGCGCTGCGCGAACTGCGCTCGATGGGCGTGGAGATCAACTTCGGTCGATCGGTCGTCGAGGTCGAAGAGGGCCACATCCGCTTCGACGACGGCGAGCGCCTGGCGTGCGCCGCGGTGATCTGGGCGGCGGGCGTGACCGCGAGCGGGACGTTGGCCCACGACCTGCAGGTCAGCCCCGGTCCGGGCGGGCGCGCGCGCGTCACGCCCGACCTTCGCCTCGTGGACAGCGCCAACGTGTGGGCGGTCGGTGACGCGGCGGCCGTGCCGCTCAATGGCACCGAGTTCTGCCCGCAGCTGGCGCCGGTGGCGATCCAGTCGGGACGCCACTGCGCAGAGCAGATCCTGCGCGTCATCGCCGGCGAGCCCACGCAGGACTTTCACTACCGCAACAAGGGCATCATGGCGACCATCGGCCGCCAGGCGGCCGTCGCCAAACTGCCGCGTGGCGGGGTGATCAAGGGCACGCTGGGCTGGCTCGCGTGGCTGGGCCTGCACCTGTTCTACCTGGTGGGATTCCGCAACCGTCTGCGCGTGATGATCAACTGGACGTGGCGCTACTTCGACTGGCCCTCGGGTCCGCGACTCATCGTCGCCGACGCGGAGACCGCGGACTAGCCGAGGCGAGCCTCGAGGTCGTCCACCTGGGCGACGAGACGCGCCGGAACCCGATCCGCGAACTGCGCGTAGTGCTCGCGAATGAGCGGCACTTCGCGACGCCAGGCTGCGACGTCGACGTGCATCAGGCGGTCCAACGCGCTCTCTGACAGGTCCAGGCCGTCGACGTTGAGGGCCCCGGGCGCGGGCAGGTAGCCGATGGGCGTCTCCACCGCTTCGCCGCGGCCGGCCACGCGCTCGAAGATCCACTCGAGCACCCGGCTGTTCTCCCCGTAGCCCGGCCAGATGAACTTGCCGTCGTCGCCCTTCAAGAACCAGTTGACGTAGAAGATCTTGGGCAGGTTCGCCTGGTCGAAGCGGTCCGAGAAGGTCAGCCAGTGCCCGAAGTAGTCGGCCATGTTGTAACCGCAGAAGGGCAGCATCGCAAAGGGGTCGCGGCGCAGGTTGCCCACCGCGCCGGCCGCCGCCGCCGTCGTCTCTGAGGCCATGATCGAGCCGAGGAAGACGCCGTGGTCCCAGTCGCGCGACTCGAACACGAGTGGCACGACGCTGGCGCGCCGTCCGCCGAAGAGGATGGCGTCGATCGGCACGCCGGCGGGGTCCTCCCACTCGGGAGCGATCGCCGGGTCCTGGCCGGCCGGAGCCGTGAAGCGCGAATTGGGGTGTGCGGCCGGCGTGCCCAGGTCCTTCGACCAGGGCTGGCCGCGCCAGTCGGTCAGGCCTTCGGGCGGCTCGCCCATGCCCTCCCACCAGATGTCGCCGTCGGCGGTCAGTGCGGTGTTGGTGAAGATCGTGTTGGCCTCGATCGAGAGCATCGCGTTGGGATTGGTGTGCATGTTGGTGCCCGGCGCCACGCCGAAGAAGCCGGCCTCGGGGTTGATCGCGTAGAGACGGCCGTCGGGACCCGGCTTCATCCAGCAGATGTCGTCACCGATGGTCTCGACCTTCCAGCCCGGCAGCGTCGGCACGAGCATGGCGAGGTTCGTCTTGCCGCACGCGCTCGGGAACGCCCCGGCGACGTAGCGCGACTCGCCGGCGGGATTCGTCAGCTTCAAGATGAGCATGTGCTCGGCGAGCCAGCCGGCGTCGCGCGCGAGCACCGAGGCGATGCGCAGTGCGAAGCACTTCTTGCCCAGCAACGCGTTGCCGCCGTATCCCGACCCGTAGGAGATGATCTCTTGGGTTTCGGGGAACTGAACGATGTATTTGTTGTCCGCGTCACACGGCCAGGCCACGTCGGCCTCACCCTCGGCCAACGGGGCGCCGACCGAGTGCAGGCACGGCACGAAGAAGCCGTCCTCGCCGAGGACCTCGAGCGCGCCGGTGCCCATGCGCGTCATGATGCGCATCGAGACCGCCACGTAGGCCGAGTCGGTGATCTCGACGCCGATGTGCGCGATGTTCGAACCGAGCGGGCCCATGGAGAAGGGAATGACGTACATCGTGCGGCCCTTCATCGAGCCGGCGAAGAGGCCGTTGAGCGTGGCGCGCATCTCGTCGGGATCGCGCCAGTTGTTGGTCGGGCCCGCATCGATCTCCTCGCGCGAGCAGATGAACGTGCGGTCCTCGACGCGCGCGACGTCGCCCGGGTCCGACGCGGCGTAGTAGCTGTTGGGACGCTTGGCGTCAGAGAGCTTGGTGAAGGTGCCGTTGTCGACCAGCAGCTGACAGAGGGCGTCGTACTCCTCGGCCGATCCGTCGCACCAATGGATACGATCGGGGGTGGTGAGGCGAGCGACTTCTTCAACCCAGGAAATGAGCTGGCGGTGTCGGGTGGGGTACGTCACGTGAAATCCTCCAGTCGCGACGACTCTCGTCGCGGCACGATATGTCAACTGCGGCCATGACCACACCGATGGACCCACCCGCTCACGAAGAGCACTCCCGGCGTGAAGATGACCTCTTGGAGCGTATCGCCGCCATCGTGGGTCGCCGTACAATCCCCCCGGGCGAAGTCCACGTGGGCGATGACGCGGCGGTTCTCGAGCCGTTCGTGGGCCAGGCGCTGATCAGCACCGACATCGCCGTTTTGGGCGTGCACCTCGACGCTGAACTTTTTCCACTCGAGGACCTGGGCTTTAAGGCCGTCGCCTCGGCGGTGTCGGACCTGGCGGCGATGGGGGGACGGCCCCGGGGCGCGGTGGTCGCCGTGACCTCTCCGCCGGGAACCGATCTCGAAGAGCTCCATCGCGGCATCGCCGACGCCGCGGCGATGACGAGGTGTCCGGTCGTGGGCGGAGACCTCGCGCGCGGCCACGACGTCGCGGTGGCGGTGACCGTCCTTGGTGAGTGCCCGGGGCGCGGCGCCGTGTTGCGCTCCGGAGCGAGGGTCGGTGACGAGATCCTCGTGACCGGTCCGCTGGGCCGCTCGGCCGCGGGACTGCGGCGCCGGCGTGCCGGCGCGGGGCTCGACGATGAACTGGTGGTGGCGCACCGGCGGCCCTGGCCGCGCCTGGCCGAGGGCCTGGCGGCTCGCGCCGCGGGGGTCCACGCGATGATGGACCTCTCCGACGGCATCAGCATCGACCTGCACCGAATGGCGGACGCGTCGGGTGTGGGATTCGAGCTGGGCGCGGTGCCGATCGCCGAGGGGGCGAACCTCGAAGAGGCCCTCAACGGGGGAGAGGACTACGAGCTGCTGATGACGAGCGCTGACGTGGGGCGCCTGCGCCTCATCTTCGCCGACCGCGGCCTGCGCGGGCCGATCGCGATCGGGCGCGTGGTGAAAGATACGGCGAGGCGCACGCTCGACGGAGAGCCGTTAGAGCGCGCGGGCTTTCAGCACCGCTTCTGAGGGAGAGTTACTGTGCGACGCGGCGCGCGGGCTTGGTGATCTTGCCCGAGCGCAGGCAACCGGTGCAGACGTTCACGCGCCGCGGGGTCCCGCCGACGAGGGCACGAACTCGCTGAATGTTCGGATTCCAGCGTCGCTTGGTGCGACGGTGCGAGTGCGAGACGTTCATGCCGAAGGACGGCTTCTTGCCGCAGATTTCGCAGACCGATGCCATGATGATCCTTCTCCTTGTCGCCCGCACGGGTCGACGTGACCCCGGGTAGAAACCGAAGAGCCATTGTAGCATCGACTGCGATGAGCGCACCGACCAAGCTGTCCGCCAGCGACCTGCGCTCGGCCATGACCACCTTCGCGGGCCTCTTGCGCTCGCACCGCGAAGTGATCAACCGGCTCAACGTCTATCCCGTGCCCGACGGCGACACGGGGACGAATATGGCCCTGACGGTCGAATCAGTGGTGGCCGCCCTCGACGCCGAGGGCGCCGAGGCCTCGATGGAATCGGTCTGTAGCGCCATCGCCAAGGGTTCGCTGATGGGCGCGCGCGGCAACTCCGGGGTGATCCTCTCTCAGCTCTTGCGCGGACTCGTCGAGCGCTTCAAGGCCGTCGCGGTCGTGACTCCCCAGGTACTCGCCGACTCGCTCGTGCACGCCGACGTCCTGGCGCGCCAGGCCGTGCTGCGCCCCGTCGAAGGGACGATTCTCTCGGTGGCGCGAGCCGCGGCCCAGGGCGCACAGGGGGCGACGACGTCGCTGACCGCGCTGGTGCACGCGGCGCGCGACCGCGCGCGCGAGGCACTCGCGAGGACCCCCGAGCAGCTGCCGGTCCTCGCCCAGGCGGGCGTCGTGGACTCCGGGGGGACCGGACTCCTCTTGCTCTTTGACGCACTGTGCCACGTGGTCGCCGACGACCCGTTGCCAGTCGCGCCCGACGCCGAGCTCATCAGCGTCCACGTGCAGGAGTCGCCACCCGAAGGCGACATCGCGGACCTGCGTTATGAGGTGATGTACCTGCTCGAGTCGAGCGACGAGGCGATCTCGGCCTTTCGCGAGGTGTGGTCGGGCCTGGGCGACTCCATTGTGATCGTCGGTGGCGACGGCCTGTACAACTGCCACATCCACACCGACGACATCGGAGCTTCCATCGAGGCCGGCGTCGAGGCCGGTCGGCCTCGCGAGATCCGCGTGACCGACCTGGCCGAGCAGGTCGTCGAGGAGCGCTGGGTGCGTGAGGCGGTCGTCGGTGAACTCGACGCCGAACCGGCCCCGGCGACGTCGGTGGTCGCGGTGACCGCCGGCGAGGGCGTGGCGCGGATCTTCCGATCGCTCGGCGTGCGCGAGATCGTCGCGGGTGGCCAGTCGATGAATCCCTCGACCGCTCAGCTCGTCGCCGCGGTGCAGGCCAGCGGCTCGCCCGAGGTGGTCATCTTGCCCAACAACAAGAACGTCCGCCTGGCGGCCGAGCAGGTCGATACCGTCGTCGACCAGAAGGTCGTCGTGGTGGGGACCAACTCCATCGTCGAGGGCTTCGCCGCGTTGCTCGCGTACGACCCCGACGCCTCGGCGGCCGAGAACGCGGCGCTGATGGGCCAGTCCGCCCAGCGCGTCGTCGCCGGCGAGGTCACGCGGGCGGTGCGCTCGACGACGACCGACGTCGGCGAGGTACGCGAGGGCGACTGGATTGGCCTGGACGCCAGAGGGGTGCGTTCGATCGCCGACTCCATTGCGGTGGCCGCGAGCAGCCTGCTGGCGTCGCTGATCCACGAGGGACACGAACTGATCACAATCATCGAGGGTGACGGCGCGACGCCGGCCAACACGCGCCGTATCGGCGAGTACCTCGCTGAGGAGTACCCGGACCTGGCCGTCGAGGTGCACCACGGGGGCCAGCCGCTCTACCCGTACCTCTTCGGCGTCGAGTGAGCCCCCGCCGTCTCGTCGAGCTCAACGAGATCGGCGTCGACCAGTTGCGCCACGTGGGACCCAAGCGCCGTCAGGCGCTCGCGAGCATTGGCGTCGAGACGGTCTTTGACCTCCTGACGACCTACCCGCGCCGCTACCTGGATCGCACGCGCCGCGTCGACGTGGCCGACCTGGCGCTCGGTGAGGAGGCCGCCGTCTGGGCTCAGGTCGTGCAGGTACGGTCGCGCCGCACGCGCCAGGGGCGCTCACTCGTCGAGGCGACGGTCGCCGACGACGGCGGCTCGCTCGACGTCGTCTTCTTCAACCAGCCCTGGCGCGAGCGTCAACTCGCGGTTGGCACCTGGGCCATGTTCTACGCGAAGGCCGCCGACTACCGGGGCCGACGCCAGATGACCAACCCGGTGGTGGACGTCGCGGTGGGCGCGCCCGACGAGGGCCGTGACCCCTCGCGCGTCGGGCGGGTGGTGGCTCTCTATCCGGCGTCGGCGCGAGCGGGCGTCACCAGCTGGGAGTTGGGCGGACTCGTTGAAGAGTCCCTGCGCCGCGCCGGAGAGTTCCTCGACCCGTTGCCGCCCGAGGTGCGCGAGAGCCTTGGCCTCGTTGAGCGCACCGCGTCGCTGTGGGGCATCCATCTGCCCGCCGACGTCGAGGACGTCGAGCCGGCCCGGCGGCGGCTCGCCTTCGACGAGTTCGTGCGCCTGCAGTTAGTGCTCGCCCTCGGGCGACGCCACGCGCGCGCGCTGGCGCGCGGGGTGGCCCACGCGGTGGACCTCGTCGACGTGGCCGTCTCTCCGGGCGAGCTCGCCCACGATGGGTCGAGTCTGCTGCGGCGCTTCCTCGCCGGGCACTCCTTTGCCCTCACCGGGGCCCAGCGCCGCGTCCTCGAAGAGATCGCGCGAGACATGTCGGCGGCGCTGCCCATGCACCGTCTGCTCCAGGGCGACGTGGGTTCGGGCAAGACCCTCGTCGCCACGGCGGCGATCGCCGTCGCCCTCGGCGGAGGGCGACAGGGCGCGGTGATGGCCCCGACCGAGGTCCTGGCCGAGCAGCACCTGAACTCGCTGCGACGCGACTTCGCGGGACTCGAGCTCGAGGACGCGGTCGTCCTCGGGGGTCGCCGCGCGATCCAGGTGGAGGCTCTGACCGGGCGCACCCGAGCCAGCGAGCGCCGCCGCATCTTGTCCGGCCTCGCCGACGGCTCGGTCGACGTCGTCGTCGGCACCCACGCCCTGCTCTCGGACGACGTCGCCTTCGCCGGGCTCGGGATCATCGTGATCGACGAGCAGCACCGCTTTGGCGTTGAGCAACGCGCCGTGTTGCGCGAGAAGGGCCGCGAGCACTCCCGTGAGGGCCGCGACCCCGACGTGCTCGTCATGACCGCCACGCCGATCCCGCGCACGGCTGCGATGGTGGTCTTTGGCGACCTGGATCGTTCGGTGCTCGACGAGATGCCGGCCGGCCGCGAAGCCATCGCCACGAGCTGGCTCGACGACGAGGACGAGTGCTGGCGCGTGGTGCGCGAGGAGGTCGCCGCCGGTCATCAGGCCTACGTGGTCTGTCCTCTCGTGGAGGGTTCGGACGCCGTCGAGGCCGCGAGCGCGGTCGCCGAGTTCGAGCGCCTGGCGGCGGGCCCCCTCGCGGGCCTGCGACTGGGTCTCCTCCACGGCCAGATGCCCGGGGTCGACAAAGACGAAGCCACCCGACGATTTCGCGACGGTGTCGTCGACGTACTGGTGGCGACGGTCGTCATCGAGGTCGGCGTCGACGTGGCCAACGCGACCGTCCTGGTGATCGAGGACGCCTGGCGCTTCGGACTGGCCCAGCTGCACCAGTTGCGCGGCCGCGTCGGCCGTGG
>DATIVP010000062.1:0-3362 GCA_035465755.1 Acidimicrobiales bacterium
CTCATCCTCGTCTTCTTCTCCACGACACACGTCACGTCGTCGCCCACGCCGCACCGGGTCGACTTCATCGCCCCGGGCGTGCTCGCCGTGAGCGTCCTCTCGACGTCGCTCGTCGCCCTCTCCATCGCGACGGGCTTCGAGCGATCCTTCGGGGTGCTGCGACGTCTGCACGTCACACCACTCGGGCGCCGGCGCCTGATCGGCGCGAAGGTCGCCGGGGTCCTCGTGACCGAGGCGATCCAGATCGTCATCCTCAGCGTCGTCGCGACACTCCTCGGCTGGCACCCCCACGGTGGGCTCAGCGGCGCGCTCGCAGTTCTCGGCCTGATCCTGCTCGCCACGGCGGGACTCGCCGGCATCGGCCTCGCGCTCGCGGGTCGACTGCGCGCCGAGGTGAACCTGGCGGCGAGCAACGGCCTCTACCTCGTGCTCCTCCTGCTCTCGGGCATCGTCGTACCCGCCTCCTCGCTGCCCGGGGCGATACGCGCCGTCATGACCTGGATCCCCTCGGGGGCCCTCGCCGACGGGCTGCACCGCGTGCTCGGTTCCGGTGCCATGCCGCGCCTCGTCGACTGGGCGAGCCTCGCGCTGTGGGCCCTCGCCGCGCCCGTTCTCGCGGCCCGCACCTTCCGCTTCGACTGACCAGTGCTACGGTCGGGCCGATGGGACCCGATTGGCGGTTCCGCCGGCGACACCGCTCACTGCTCACCCTGATCGTCCTGGTCATCGCCCTCGTCGTGCCCGTCGCGGCGCACGCCAGTGAGACGGTGACGCTCTCGCTCGCGCCGACCACGCTGTCGGCCTCGGGAGGGCTGGTGGCGGTCACGGCGCACTTCTCGAGCCCGCCCGGTGCCGCGTGCTCGTTCCACGCCCGTGAGTCGACGAGGCTCTGGCCCTGCTCATCGCCGGCAGTCATGCGCGTCGCGCCCAACCAGAGCGCGAACAGCGAGACGGTGACCCTGGACGTGACCATCACCGACGGCGCGTCGGTCTCGTACGCGAGCGCCGACGTGACCCTCGCCGGCGTCCAGCCCGGCGCCTACGTGGCACTGGGCGACTCCTACGCCGCGGGTGAGGGCAACCCCGGGCGAGGCTGGGTCGATCGCCGCGGTGTCGCGAGCGCCACCGCGAGCGCCACCGACGGCTGCGATCGATCGTCGATCGCCTACCCCGAGCTCGTGGCGCGCTGGCTCGCGGATCAGGCGAGAAGTGCCCCGTTGTCCTTCCTCGCGTGCTCGGGGGCCACGACCACCGACCTCTACCCCGGCTCACCGGCCGCGAGTGCCGGGCTCGCCGGACCCGGCGGCAACCACGAGGAAGGCCCCCAGCTCGCCGACGCCGCCGAGCTCTCGACGGCCCAGGTCGTCACCGTGACGATCGGTGGCAACGACCTCTACTTCGTGCCCGTGCTCTTCACCTGCGTGACGATCCCCGACTGGTGCGCGACCAACTCGCCGGTGCCCGCGGTGCGCGACCTGCGCGCGAACATCACACGTCTGGGTGGCGCACTGGCGGCGACCCTTCACCAGGTACGCGTCGTGGCACCCCTCGCGCGGATCGTCGTCGTCTCCTACCCGCGTCTCGTGCCGGTTGCGCGCGCTCTCACGCGCGCAACTCTTTCGCGCGGTTGCGCTGGCCTGCGCGGCGAGGCCCTGCTCTACCTCTCACGCGCCGAGACCGCGCTCAACAACGTCATCACCAGAGCCGCGAACACGAACGGTCTCAGCCTCGCCAACCCCAACGAGGGTGCGGGGTCCTTCGCCAGCGGGGGCGGCCACTCGCTGTGCGGCGCCCGGCCGTGGTTCAACCCGCTCGACCTGCGACACCCTCGCTACTCGTTCCACCCCAACGCCGCGGGCCAGCGCGCGATGGCGAGCGCCGTCGAGGCCGCCCTGAGGTCCTAGGCCGAGAGCTTGGCGATCCCCTGGGCGAGCTTGTCGGTCGGGATCGCCCCGAAGTAGACGCTGGTCACCTTGCCCCGGGCCGTGAGGAACACCGTCTCGGGCAGGGTGAGGAACTGAAAGAGGCCGTTGGTGATCGTCCCGTTGGCGTCGAAGGCCACGGGAAAGCCCACCTTGTCCTTGGTGACGAAGGTGCGCGCGGAGCCCTGCTCGTCGTTCGCGTCGACGCCCAGGACGCGCACCGCACCCAGGTGGTGGGTGCGCAGGTAGGTGGCGACCTTGGGCATCTCGCCCTGGCACGGGCCGCACCACGACGCGAAGAAGATGACGACGCTCGGGTGCCCACTGCTCCAGGGCGAGGCGACGGTGCCGCCGAAGAGTCCGGGGCTGGTGAAGCCCTTGAGCGTCGTGCCCACGAGCGCGGTCGTCGCGAGCGGCGCAGTCGTGCTCGTGGCGCTGCCGTTGGAGCGCCCGTTGGTGAGAAACGACACCGTGAGGATCATCACGAGGGCGATCGTCGCTCCGAGTCCGAGCGACAACAGGGCCATCGGCGAGGGTCGGCGCCGTGGGCTAGTGGAATCGGACAAGGACATCAACCGCCATGAACACGAAGAGCGCCGTCAGATACGTGATGGAGAAGTGGAAGAGCCGCATGGCCTCGGCGACGTCGGCCTTGTTGGAGACCGCGTGACGGTACAGGCGCAGCGCGTAGAAGGAGAACAGCGCGCCCAGCACCGTCGAAGCCAGCGCGTAGATCCAGCCCAGGTGGGCGAGCGGACCGATCAGCATCGTGATCGCCCACAGGACAACGGAGTAGACGAGGATCTCCAGCGTGGTTCGTCGCAGCGAGGCCACCACCGGCATCATCGGCACGTTCGCCGCCTCGTAGTCGTCGCGGTAGCGTACGGCGAGGGCCCAAAAGTGCGGGGGCGTCCAGATGAAGATGACGGCGAAGAGCAGCACCGGCGTCCAGGTGAGCGAGTTGGTCACCGCCGCCCAGCCCACCAGCACCGGCACCGCGCCGGCCGCGCCGCCGATCACGATGTTCTGCTTGGAGCGCCGCTTGAGCCACAGGGTGTAGACGAAGACGTAGAACGCGGTCGCTGATAGCGCGAGCCACGCCGAGAGCGGGTTCACCCACGTCGAGAGCACCGCGAAGGAGATGATCTCCAAAGCCGCGGCGAAGAGCGTCGCGGCGCGAGGGGTCATCACGCCGGTGACGAGCGGGCGACGCTTGGTGCGCTGCATCACCGCGTCGATGTCGCGGTCGATCACCATGTTGAAGGCATTCGCCCCACCGGCGGCGAGCGTGCCACCGACCAGCGTCGCCACGATCAACCACAGTCCGGGGATGCCGTTGGCCGCCACTACCATCGTGGGCACCGTGGTGACGAGCAAGAGTTCAATGATGCGCGGCTTGGTCAGGGCGACATATCCCTTGACCACGTCCGAGGTCGAGCG
>DATIVP010000063.1:0-5473 GCA_035465755.1 Acidimicrobiales bacterium
TACGACGATCTCTGCATGCCCCACGTCGCGGTGGGGGCCTAGACCCTCACCACCAGGGTGCCGGCGAACTTGTCGTGCAGCGTCTGCTTGCGGGCGTCAAAGAGCGGGAAGAGGCAGTCGATGAGAGCGAACAGGGTGGGAATCGTCGCGTAGGACGCGGGCAGGGTGACGTCGAGCACGCCGTAGATCGCGACGAATCCCCACCGGCGCATCGCCTGGGCGCTCGAGATGGCCATTCCCGTGAGAGCGTCGCGCACGCACGTGTCGACCACCCGGTTGCCGATCGTCTGGCCCCTGGGCGAAGCGAGGAACCTGACCATGTAGGCGCCCTGGACCACCAGCGCGGCCAGGGCGCCGACGTAGCGCCCCGCGACGTCGTTCACGAGCAGGAAGGTGATCGACGAGGGGATGAACAAGAGCAGGTTGTCCACGACGGTCGCCCCGACACGTCGCCACCAGCCCGAGAGGGCGACCGCGTTCGTGGGCGCGGCGACGGGCGTCCCGCAGACCGGACAGAAGGCGCCGTCGACCTCGCTTCCGCATTGGGCACAGTTCATCTGACCATTGTGGTCGCTGCGCCCAGGGGCCCCGGTGATGCTGGGGCGAGGAGCGACCTAAATTGGCCTGATGGCTGAGGAACGGATGACAGATTCGGGCATCGAGATCCATCCGGTCTACGGACCCGAGGACCTCGCGGGCTTTGACGAAGCGAGTGAACTCGGCGCGCCGGGGCACTACCCCTTCACCCGGGGCGTGCACCCCACGATGTACCGCGGGCGCCTGTGGACGATGCGCCAGTACGCGGGCTTCGGCACGGCCGAGGCCACCAACCAGCGCTTCAAATTCCTCCTCGGCGCGGGTCAGACGGGGCTGTCGTGCGCCTTCGACCTGCCGACTCAGATGGGCTACGACGCCGATCACCCGCGGGCCGAGGGCGAGGTCGGAAAGGTGGGCGTTGCCATCTCCTCGATCGAGGACATGCGCCTGTTGCTCGCCGACCTGCCCCTCGACGAGGTGACGACATCGATGACGATCAACGCCACGGCCTCGACATTGCTGCTGCTCTATCAGCTCGTCGCCGAGGACCAGGGGGTCGCGGGTCACCAGCTGCGCGGCACCATCCAGAATGACATCTTGAAGGAGTACGTCGCGCGCGGAACCTACATCTATCCGCCGCGCCCCTCGATGCGGCTCATCGTGGACACCTTCGCCTACTGCGCGAAGGAGATGCCCCAGTGGAACACGATCTCGATCTCGGGCTATCACATCCGCGAGGCGGGCTCGACCGCGGTGCAGGAGATCGCTTTCACGCTGGCCAACGGCGTCGCCTACGTCGACGCCGCCCTGGCGGCGGGTCTCGCCCTGGAGGACTTCGCGCCGCGCCTCTCGTTCTTCTTCAACGCGCACAACAACCTGTTCGAAGAGGTGGCCAAGTACCGTGCGGCGCGGCGTCTGTGGGCGTCGATCATGGCGACGCGCTTCGGGGCGACCGATCCCAAGGCGATGATGCTGCGCTTTCACACCCAGACCGGCGGTTCGACGCTCACCGCCCAGCAGCCCGAGACGAACGTCGTGCGCGTCACCGTCCAGGCGCTCGCCGCCGCACTCGGCGGCACCCAGAGCCTGCACACCAACGGCTTCGACGAGGCGCTGGGGCTGCCCACCGAGCGAGCGGCGCGCCTGGCGCTGCGCACCCAACAGGTGTTGGGCTACGAGTCGGGGGTGGCCGATACCGTCGATCCGCTCGCCGGGTCCTACTTCGTCGAAGCTCTCACCAACGAGGTGGAGTCGCGGGCCCGCGAGTACCTGGCGGCGATCGACGAGCGCGGGGGAGCGGTGGCGGCCATCGAGGCGGGCTACATGCAGAGCGAAATCGAAACGGCGGCCTACGAGTTCGCCCGGGCCGTGGATCGCGGCGACAAGGTCGTCGTGGGGGTCAACCGCTTCGCCGACGGTGAGTCGGGCGCGGCCGAGGTCTTTCCGATCGACCCGCAGAACCAGCTCGACCAGGTGCGGCGGGTGAAGGAGCTCAAGGCCACTCGCGACCAAGGGGGCGTCGACGCGGCGCTGGCCGACCTCGAGACCGCCGCGCGCGGGACGTCCAACGTCCTCTATCCCATGAAAGTGGCCCTCGCGCGGCGCGCGACCCTGGGCGAAGTCTCCGATGTGCTGCGCGGCGTCTTCGGCGAGTACCGCCCGCAGAGCTAGGGGCGCTCGATCGCCTCGGCGAAATGGGTCACGCTCGGCGCCTCGACGTACCACGGATGGGTCAAGGTCCGCCAGGATTCGAAGAGGTCGCTCGCGCGAAAGGCCAGGTGAGCCTCGACGGACTCCCAGCGCACGAGCAGGAGGAAGATCGAGGGATCCTCGACCTGTCGGCGAAGCTCGCCGCCGTGACACCCCGGCGCGGATTCGATGATCGGCAGGGCGCGCGCCATCGAGGCTTCGAAGTTCTCCGCGGCCCCGATGGACACGCGCAACAGGGCGTGTTCGAGGATCACGCGCGCGCCATCAGTCGTGCGCGCAGAGTCGCGTCCGCGGCGATCGCCGCACCCGTGCGAGCGAGCGCGAGCGCGCCGTCGATCACCGCTCGGTCGGCGCTGTCGGTGGCGCAAGCGGCCGTGAACTCGGGCTGGTGGTTGACCGCGCCGTGGGTGTCGATGGCGAGCAGCGGGTGGATCGAGGGCACCGCGAGCGACACGTTCGCCATGTCGGTGGAGATCGTGGGCAGCGCTTCGCCGGCGTCGTCGGCGCGAAAGCGTCGCCCGAGGAGTTCGGCCTCTCTCCGATAGTGCGCGAGGATGTCGCGGTCGGAGACCATGTGCGAGAACGCGCTGCCCAGCTCTTCGATCGAGAGCTCCGCGCCCGTCGCGAGGGCGCCGGCGCGAAAGCAGGCGTCGACGCGCTCGCGCAACTCGGCCAGGCGCTCGCTCGTGCTGGAGCGGGCCATGAAGCGCCCGACCGCGCGGGCCGGGATGATGTTGGCGGCCGAGCCACCCTCGACGACCATGCCGTGAACCTGGTCGTCACGGCGAAGCTGCTGGCGCAACAGACCGATCGCGACCTGGGCGATGGTGAGTGCGTCGAGGGCGTTCACCCCCTCCCACGGGGCGGCCGAGGCGTGGGCGTCGCGGCCGCGATAGGTCACGTCGAAGTGGTCGACCGCGAGGCACGTCGCCTCCAGGCGCTCTTCGGGCCAAGGGTGCACCATCATCGCGGCGTGCACGTCGTCGAAGTAGCCCGCGCGCAGCAGGTCGATCTTGCCGCCGCCGCCCTCTTCGGAAGGGGTGCCCAAGAGGATGACGGTGAGATCGAGTTCGTTGGCCACCGCGGCGAGGCCGATCGCGGCGCCGAGGGAGGACGCAGCGATGATGTTGTGACCGCAGGCGTGCCCTACGTCGGGCAGCGCGTCGTACTCGGCGCACAGCGCCAGGTGCAGACTCCCCGATCCGGAAACCGCGCGAAAGGCGGTGGTGAGCCCGGCCGCTCCTCGTTCGACGGCAAAGCCCGCGGCCTGGGCGGCCTGGGCGACGGCCTCGGCGCTTTCGTACTCCTCATAGCCCAGCTCGGGGTGCGCGTGGACGTAGTGACTCAGCTCGATCAGCCGTGGGGCCGCGGCCTGCACGGCCGCCGTGATCGCGTCGGTGGTCATTCGATGGTCACTACGACGTCGCCCGTGGCCACGGAGTCCCCTTCGGTGACGCGCACCGCGGTGACGACGCCAGCGCGTTCGGCGGCGACCGCGTTCTCCATCTTCATGGCCTCGAGGATCACGACGGTCTCGCCGGCCTCGACGCTCTGGCCAACCGCGACGTTGACCTTGACGATGGTGCCCTGCATGGGCACCATCACGTTGCCCGAGCCGCTACCCACCACGCCGGCGTGGTGCTGTCGGCGGGGCTTGGCGGCGGTGCTGGCCGCCGCCGCGCCCTCCTCCGGATTCACCCAGAGCGTGACGTTGACGCGTCGCCCGTTCACCTCGGCGGTGACGTCGCGGCGGATCCGCGCGTCCGTCTCGCCCAGGGCGGCCGGGGTGGACGTGATGCTCGAGAAGTCGAGGGACTCTTCGACCCACTTGGTCGAGTGCGTGCCCTTGACGAAGTCCTCGCTGGAGAGGATGATCGTGTCGGCGGGCAGGGTCGTCGCGACCCCCTCGATCAGCGTCTCTTCGATGGCGCGCAGCAGTCGGCGACGCGCGCGTTCGCGGTCCTCGCCCCAGACGATGAGCTTGCCGATCAGGTTGTCGTAGTACTGCGAGACCGCGTCACCCGCGCCGTAGCCGGCGTCGAGGCGCACGCCCGGACCACCGGGCTGCTCGAAGCGGGTGATGAGACCCGGCGACGGGCTGAAGCGCCCCCCGGCCGCGTCCTCGGCGTTGATGCGCACTTCAATGGCGTGTCCACGTCGCTCGATCTGGGACTGGGTGAACGTGAGTGCCTCGCCCGCGGCGACGCGCAACTGCCATTCGACGAGGTCGAGTCCGGTCACCAGCTCGGTCACCGGGTGCTCGACCTGGAGGCGTGTGTTCATCTCCAGGAAGTAGAACTCGCCGTCTTGGTAGAGGAACTCGACCGTGCCCGCGTTGACGTAGCCGCAGGCCCGTGACACCTTGACCGCGGCCTCGCCCATGGCCACGCGAACCTCGTCGGGGAAGTTGGCCGCGGGCGACTCCTCGACCAGCTTCTGGTGGCGGCGCTGGGCCGAACAGTCGCGCTCGCCCAGCCAGAGGGTGTTGCCGTGGGTGTCGGCGAGCACCTGCATCTCGATGTGGCGCGGCCAGGTGAGGTAGCGCTCGACGTAGCACTCGGGTCGGCCGAAGTAGCTCTGGGCCTCGCGCTGGGCGCTCTCGAGGGCCGCCAACGCGTCCTCGGGCGCGTGCACGACCTTCATCCCGCGTCCGCCACCGCCGTAGGCGGCCTTGATGGCGACTGGCCAGCCGAACTCGTTGCCGAAGGCGACGACCTCGTCGGCGCTGGTGAGGGTCTCGCTGCGGCCGGGCACGCCGGCCACGCCGGCGCGTTCGGCCGCGATTCGCGACGAGATCTTGTCGCCCATGACTTCGATGGCTTCGGGCGGGGGTCCGATGAAGGTGACGCCGCGCGAGGTGATCGCTCGCGCGAAGTCGGTGTTCTCGCTGAAGAATCCGTAGCCGGGGTGCACGGCGTCGGCGCCGCTGGCTTCGATCGCGGCGAGGATCGCGTCGGTGTTGAGATAGCTCTCGGCCGCGCTCGTGCCGCCGAGGGCGTAGGCCTCGTCGGCCAAGCGCACGTGGAGCGCGTCGCGGTCGAGTTCTGAGTACACGGCGACGGTGGCGATGCCCATCTCGCGGCAGGTGCGCATGACTCGGACCGCGATCTCGCCGCGATTGGCGACCAGGACCTTCTCTAACACGCACACCTCCGCAGTGATTGGTATTTTTCTACCACCTTCGCGTCAAACCCTAATCTTTGGGGGTGAACTCACTCGTCTGGCG
>DATIVP010000064.1:0-8586 GCA_035465755.1 Acidimicrobiales bacterium
GACCTGGACGCGCGGACACTACGGCGCAAGCGACCCGCGCAGCTCGCAGCTGCGCTTTCACACCCAGACCGCCGGGGTGTCGCTCACCGCCCAACAGCCCGAGGTCAACGTCGCGCGCACCGCCATCGAGGCGCTGGCCGGCGTGCTCGGCGGCACCCAGAGCCTGCACACCAACTCCATGGACGAGGCCATCGCCCTGCCCACGGCCAAGGCCGCGCGCGTGGCACTGCGCACCCAGCAGGTCATCGCCTACGAGACCAACGTCGCCCACGTGGCCGACCCCCTGGGCGGTTCGTACTACGTCGAAGAGCTCACCAGCGAGGTCGAGCGCCAGGCCGGGGAGATCCTCGCCGAGATCCTCGACAAAGGTGACGGCTCGATGCTCGAAGGCTGCATCGCGGGCATCGAGGAGAACTGGTTCCAGGGCCGCATCGCCGACTCGGCCTACGCCCTGGAGAAGTCCTTCAACGACGGGCGGCGCATCGTGGTGGGCGTGAACGCCTTCACCGAGGGCAACGAGGACGATGACCTGGCGATCCTGCGCATCACCAACGCCGACGAGAAGAAGCAGGTCGAGCGCCTCGCTGGCGTGCGGGCCTCGCGCGACGCGACGCGCGTCGAGTTAGCGCTCGCCACACTCAAGAAAGAGGCGGCCGATCCGACCATCAACCTCATGCCGGCATTGATCGAAGCGGCCAAGGCGCAAGCGACGGTCGGCGAGATGATGGGCGCCATGGTCACCGTCTTCGGTCGTCACGTCGAGGTGCCGTCGCTGTGACGACGCGCGTGCTCGTGGCCAAGGTCGGTCTCGACGGTCACGACCGGGGCATCAAGGTCGTCGCGCGCATCCTGCGTGACGCCGGCATGGAGGTCGTCTACACCGGACTCTTCCAGACCCCCGAGATGGTGGCGGTCGCCGCCATCCAAGAGGACGTGGACGTCGTGGGGCTCTCGATGCTCTCCGGCGCGCATCTCACCCTGGCGCCACTCGTGGTGGCGGCACTGCGCGAACGCGGTTCGGACATACCCGTCGTGGTCGGGGGCATCGTGCCCGGCAACGACCTCGAGGACCTGAGGTCGGCGGGCGTCGCGGCGATCTTCGGTCCCGGCGCGAGCGCCGAGGAGATCGTCAGCGCGATCACGTCATTGGTCCCCCCAGATCGCTAAAGAGCGCCGATTCGGGCTCGTCGGCGCGCGAGGGCAGTGAGACCACCACGAAGAGGGCGGCCATCGCCACGATGACCGCGCCGACGTCGAAGGAGAAGTCCATCGCCGAGACGAAGGACACGCGCGCACTGGCCGCGAGATCGCTCCCGAGGGCGCCGGGCAGGTGGGCGGCGGCGCCGAGCGCGCCGGCAAGGGAGCCGACGGAGACGTGCGAGAGCGCCGCCGGAAGTCCCGCGTGCGCCACCAGGCCGCTCATCAGCGATCGGTAGTGCGTGTTGAGCAGGCTCCCGAGCACCGCGACGCCGAGGGCGCCGCCGACCTGCAGGGCCGTCGAATTCGTCGCCGAGCCGACGCCCGCCAACTCCGCGGGCACCGAGCCCATGACCGACTCGGTCGAGGGCGCCATGGCCAGTCCAGTGCCGATGCCGAGGAGGAAGAAGGCGGGCAGCGCCGTCGAGTACGTCGAGTTGACCCCGAGCTCACTCAGGCGCCCGAGCCCGACCGAGATGAGGATCAGGCCGGTGAAGACGACCGGCTTGGTGCCCACGTAGCGCACCAGGTAGCTCGACGCGGCGGCCACGGCGAGCAGGACCACGGCGATAGGTGTGACGCGAAGGCCCGTCTGCAGCGCGCTGTAGCCGAGGACGAACTGCAGGTACTGGGTTAGGAGGAACATCGCCCCCGAGAGCGCGAAGACGGTGAGGGCCATGGCGCCCACGGCCACGCTGAAGCGCGCCCGCGAGAAGAACGAGATCTCGAGGAGGGGGTGCACGCTGCGCCGCTCCCAGTAGATGAGACCAGTCAGCAACAGAACCGCCGCGGCGAGCGCGCCGAGGATCGCCACCGAGGCCCATCCGCGACCCGGACCCTCGATGATCGCCCAGAGCAGCAGGCCGATCCCGGCCAGCGAGGCCGTCGCGCCGACGAGATCGGGCGCCTTGGCGTGGGGGTTCTTCGAGTTGGGCACGACGTAGAGCGCGGCGAGGCCGGTGAGAATCGCGATCGGCACGTTGATCAAGAAGACCGAACCCCACCAGTAGTGCGCGAGGAGCCAACCGCCGACGGTGGGACCGATCGCGAGACCCAGGCCGTTCGTACCCGACCACAGACCGATCGCGCGGGCGCGCGCGCCGGGCTCGGTGAAGACGTTCGTGAGTATCGACAGCGTCGAGGGCATGATCGCCGCCGCGCCGACGCCCATGAAGGCGCGTGCGCCGATCAGCGAGGCGGTCGTCGTCGCGAAGGCCGACAGCGCCGATCCGCCCGCGAAGACGCCGAGCCCGGCGACGAAGACCCACTTTCGTCCCACGTGGTCGCCCAGGGAGCCGGCGATCAGCAGCAGGCCGGCGAGAACCACGGCGTAGGCGTCCACGATCCACTGCAGCTGGCTCGCGCTCGCGTGCAGGTCGGTGACGATCTTGGGCAGGGCGACGTTGAGAATCGTGCCGTCGAGGTTGATGATCAGCACGGTCACCGAGAGGATCAACAGCACCAGCGCGCGGCGTGCGTGCGGGGCCGCGAGGTCGGGGTCGTTGGCGAGGGGCGAGCGCGCGAGTCGCTGGCTGTGAGCGGTCATCGTCCCTCCGTAGTGTCGCCCGTACCAGGCACCGTACCGTCGTGCTCGGCGGGTATTTCTAGGGCAGAAAGTCACGTACGGATCCAAACGACCACGGTCATAGACTTGAGGCGTTGCCCCGTGGCGACCGTAGCCAGGGAGGTGCTGTGACGACTGTCGCGCCTCGACCGTTTTCACCGTGGTTGATCCAAGGCGGAATGGGCATCGCCATCTCGGGGTGGCCGCTCGCGCGAGCCGTCTCGCGCGCCGGTCAGCTCGGCGTTGTCTCGGGCACGGCGATTGACGCCGTCTTCGTGCGTCGGCTCCAGAACGAAGGGGTCAGCGACGCCCTGCGCGCGGTGTTGGATCGCTTCCCGCTGCAGTCCATTGTCGAGCGCGTGCTGCACCAGTTCGCCCAGACGCGTCGAGCGGTGTCCGACGCCTATCAGAATCTCGTGATGCTCACGCACCGCAGCGGCGAGCACGCGCTCGACCTGCTGGTCCTCGCCTCCTACGCCGAAGTCGCGCTCGCCAAGGCCGGCCACGACGGCAAGGTCGGTATGAACCTCCTGACCAAGGTTCAGGTGCCGACGGCGCCGACTCTCATGGGCGCGATCCTCGCCGACGCCGACTACATCGTGATGGGTGCCGGCGTGCCGACTCACATCCCGGGCGCGCTCGCGAACCTGGCGGCCGGCGAACCCGTCGAGATGCCCCTCGACGTCGTGGGGCCCGAGGCGAGCACGCGACGACTTCGTTTCGTACCCGAGCGCTACCTCGGGGCGAAGGCCCTCACGGCGCCCAAGTTCCTCGGCGTCGTCTCCTCGCACGTCCTCGCGACGGCGCTCGCCAAGCGCAGCAACGGTCCGGTCGAGGGCTTCGTCGTCGAGCGACCAAACGCGGGCGGCCACAACGCTCCCCCGCGCGGCGTCTACGAGGTCGACGCCCGCGGCGAACCCGTCTACGGACCGCGCGACGAGGTCAACTACGAGACGCTCGTCGAGCTCGGTCGGCCCTTTTGGATCGCCGGCGGCGTGACCCATCCCGAGGACGTCGTCGAAGCCCGCAAGCTGGGCGCGACGGGCGTGCAGGTGGGGACCCTGTTCGCCTACTGCGAAGAGTCCGGTATGGAGCCAACGCTGCGCGCCGAGATGCTCAAGACGATCGCCGAGGGCGACGTCGCGGTCTCGACGTCGCTTCGCGCGTCCTCAACCGGATACCCCTTCAAGGTCGTCGACGCACCGGGAAGCCTCGCCGACCCCGAGGTCTATCAGTCGCGAACGCGCAAGTGCGACCTCGGCTACCTGCGCGAGGCCTACCTGCGGGCCGACGGCACGCTGGGGTACCGCTGCGCGGCCGAGCCGGTCTCGGCCTACGTGCGCAAGGGCGGCGACCCGGCGGCCACCGAGGGCTCGGTCTGCCTCTGCAACGGCCTGATGGCAGCCTGCGGCCTGGGCCAGGTGCGCAGCGACGGGCGCACCGAGCCGCCGCTCGTCACCAGTGGCGATTCGCTCAATGACGTGCGCGAACTACTCCACGGTCGCTCGTCCTATCGCGCGAGCGACGTCATTGCCTACCTGGGCGCGGGAACGACCGGCTAGGCGAAGTCCTCTTCTCGGTACTCGCCGGGTGGGCGAACGCCACCGTGCTCGCTCTCGCCCTGGCGTAGCTGCACGCGGCGGATCTTGCCGCTGATCGTCTTGGGCAAGTCGGCGAACTCGAGTCGGCGCACGCGCTTGTAGGGCGCCAGGCGCTCACGGCAGTGTCGCAGGATGTCCCCCGCCAACTCCCGCGACGGCTCTACTCCCGCGACCAGGCTGACGTAGGCCTTAGGGATGGCGAGCTTCATCTCGTCGGGCGCCGGCACCACCGCGGCCTCGGCCACCGCCGGATGCTCGATGAGGACGCTCTCGAGTTCAAAGGGGCTGATGCGGTAGTCGCTCGACTTGAAGACGTCGTCGGTGCGGCCCACGTAGGTGATGTAACCCTCCTCGTCGGAGCTGGCGATGTCGCCCGTGTGATAGCGCCCGCCGGCGAAGGCGATGGCGTTGCGCTCGTCGTCGGAGCCACCGGCCGCGCGGTATCCGGCCATCACGCCGACGGGCCGCTCGGGCTCGAGCGCGACGCAGATCTCGCCCTCGCTCGCCACCTCCCCGGTGGCCGGGCTCACCAGTTCGATCCGGTACCCCGGAATCGGGCGACCCATCGAGCCGGGCTTCACCTTCTGGCCCGGGGTGTTGCCGACCTGGACGGTCGTCTCGGTCTGACCGAAGCCGTCGCGGATGGTGAGGCCCCAGGCGCGCTGCACCCGTTCGATCACCTCGGCGTTGAGCGGCTCGCCGGCCCCGACCACTTCGCGCAGCGAGAGCGACCAGTCCGAGAGGTTCTGCTGGATGAGCATGCGCCAGACGGTCGGCGGCGCGCAGAACGTGGTGACCTTCGCGTCGCGCAGCACGTCGAGCATCGCGACGGCGTCGAAGCGCTCGTAGTTGAACAGGCACGTCGTCGCCCCGGCGATCCAGGGAGCGAAGACGCAACTCCACGCGTGCTTGGCCCAGCCGGGGCTCGAGACGTTGAGGTGCACGTCGCCAGGCTGGATCCCGATCCAGTACATGGTCGAGAGGTGTCCGATGGGATAGCTCGCGTGCGTGTGCTCGACCATCTTGGGCAGTGCCGTCGTGCCCGAGGTGAAGTAGATGAGCAGCGGGTCGCTCGCGCGCGTCACCCCCTCGGGTGTGAAGTCCTCGCTGGCCGTGGCGTTCTCGCCGTAGGGGCGCCAGCCGTCTCGCGGGTCGCCCACGATGACCTTGACGAAGTCGCCGCTGACGGCGTCCACGCGCGGCGCGACGTCGGCGCGCACGACCACCGCCCCGGCGTGGGCGCGCTCGACCCGATCGGCGAGGTCGGCCTCGGTCAAGAGAGTGGTCGCCGGAATCAGGACCGCGCCCACCTTCATCAGGGCCAGTGTCATCTCCCAGAGCTCGACCTGGTTGCCGAGCACCACCAGGACGCGCGTTCCCCTCGCCACGCCGAGCTCGCCCAGCCAGTTGGCGACTTGGTTCGAACGCCGTCGCAGGTCCGCGAAGCTGTAGGAGTTCTCGCTGCGGTCGTCTTCGATGATGCGCAGCGCCGTCGCGTCGGGCGTCTCGGTGGCGAGGACGGCGTCGAACCAGTCGAGGGCGAAGTTGAACTCTTCGGGCCGGGGCCAGGCGAACTGCTCGTAGGCCGCGTGATAATCGGTGCGCGTGGCGACGAGCAAGTCGCGGGCTGCGCGAAATGACGTGGAGTTTGATGTCATGAGACCGCCTTTCTCCTTCAGTACTACACGACGAGGCGACGTCGTCCAAACGCCTCGGTGATCCACTGTCTCCTAGAGTGAGCGTGATGCGCGCCCACCGCCACGGCTCGAGTCGCGCGGTCGTCGACGCCGCGACGCGGGACCCATGAGCCGCCTGGGCGCAGCGCTGCGCCACAACCTTCGCCTCGACGCCCAGTCGGTCGCCCCGATCGTCGGCGCGATCACGGCGGCCCCGGTCGTGGCCCTCTTCGCCGTTGGCCTAAGTCTCTCGAGCACGACGGGGGCCATCGCCATGGCCGTCGGGGCCAACCTCGTGGCCATTGTCTCCCTGGTCGGCGCGCCGCGGATCTCGCTGCCCCTCGCGATTGGCGACGCCCTGGCGATGGGAGCGTCCGCCTTCGTGGGCACCGCGAGCGCTGGGCACCCCGCGCTGCACGTGGCCCTCCTCGTGCCGTGGTGCTTCTGCGCCGGTCTGCTCGTGGCCTTCGGACAGACCCAGGCCGCCATCGGATCCCAGGCGATCATCGCCTTCACCGTGCTCGGTCGATTCAGCGGTTCACTGTCGCTCGCCGCACACCTCAGCCTCCTCGTCACCCTCGGCGCGCTCGTCGAGGTCGTCGCCCTGGTCGTCTTGCGCTTGCCGCCGAGTCTTCGCCACCAACGCCATCAGCTCGCGCGCGCCTGCGAAGCCGTCGCGGCTCTGGCTCGTTCGAGTCCCGAGACGACGGCCATCTCGACCCTCGGTGTCGTCGACGAGGTCGAAGCCGATCTCGACCGACCCACCCTCTTCGGACGTCGCGACGCGACGGTGCTGCGCTCCATCTTCAACCAGGTGCGCCGGGCACGACTCGAGCTGACGACCCTGGCCGGTCTGCGCGCTCGTCTGGATCCCCACAGCGCGGCGGCCACGCAGCTGCGCGTCGGCACCGACGTCATCGCCCTCGCCCTGGGCGATCTCGCGAACCGGTTGCGGGGCCGTGGCGTCAGCGGTGACTGGGCGGACTACGGCGACTCCATGCGCCGGGTGCTCGCCAGTCTCGACGCCGAGCGTTCGGCCACGGCCGGTGGCGAGGCGGTCCTCGTCGGCCAGGGCGTCGACCATCTGCGCGCGATGGCCGGACAGCTGCGCTCGGCCTGGGGCATGGCGAACGATCCACGGGTCGACGACGGACGCCGCGCGTGGCGCGCCGAGCGCAGCGTGGTCGCCGATGGCGGCGTCAAACGCCTCGACAGTGCCCTCGACGTCCTTCGCTCGGCCACGTCGTCGATGACCCCGGCGTTGCGCCACGCGATCCGACTCAGCGTCGCGGTGCCCGCGTCGGTGGTGCTGGCGCACTGGTGGGGTCTGCCGCGCGGCTACTGGCTACCCTTCGCCGTCACCGTGATACTGAAGCCGGACTACTCGACGCTGTTGCGCTACGGGGTCGGCCGCGTGATCGGCACGCTGCTGGGTGCGACCGCGTCCGCTCTTCTCATTAGCGGCCTGCACCCCGACGCGGGCGCCACCGCGGTGCTCGTGGCCCTCTTCGCCTGGGCCGCCTACACGACCTGGTCGGCGAACTTCGCGCTCTCGATCGGCTTCGTGACCGCACTCATCCTGGTCCTTCTCAGCACGTCGTTACAGGACCCCTTCACCACGGCGCTCGACCGACTGGTGGAGATCTCCCTGGGCGCCGGGATCGCCGCGGCGGCCTACCTGCTCTGGCCCACTCCCCCGCGCGCCGGCGTCGTCGAGGCCGAGGGTGCGCTCTACGCGAGCCTGGCGCGCTACTGGTTCGCCGTCTCCCCCCTGCTCGTCGGCGAGAGCGTCGAGCGCAACGAGGTCACCACCGCCTCGCGAGAGGCCCGCGTCGCCTGGGGTCGCGCCGAAGCCGCGGTCGGTCGCTCGGTCATCGAGCCGCGCTCGACCCGTCTCGCCCCGACCGAGGGCCAAGGCCTGCTCGCGGCCGCCCTGCGTCTTCTTCGCGCGACCCACGCGCTGCGCATCGACGCCGAGCGCGGCGCGACCACACCCATGTCGAGCGACCTCGCCCAGCTGACCTCGGCCATTGGCGCGTCGCTCCAGCGCCTGAGCGACCTCCTGGCTTCCGAGGACGCCAGCGCTGGCATCGATCTGCGCTCGCTCTACGTCGCCGCCGAGGCCTCCCTCGTCGCCGCCGGGGCACCCGAGTCGATCGCGGTGCACCTCGATGAGATGGTCAACGCCACCAACACCGCGCGCCACCTCGTGCGCTCGGTGCTGTCGAGCCAATAGCCGTGCACGGTCCCGGGGCACTCGATAGTCTCGCCACAGAGCAAGGAGGAGCGGTGATCAAGGGATTCAAGAACTTCTTAATGCAAGGTGACCTCATCGTCATCGCCGTCGGACTGGTCGTGGCCCTGGCCTTTTCCACCTTGATCAAGGCTTTCACCGACTCGATCATCACCCCCCTTGTGGGTGCGATCGAGAGCTCCGCCGGCGGCACACCGGGACTGGGCTGGACGCTCAACGGCCAGTTCATCAATCTGGGCGCCTTCATCTCGGCGATCGTCTACTTCGTGATCTTCATGGCCGTCGTGTACTTCG
>DATIVP010000065.1:0-3155 GCA_035465755.1 Acidimicrobiales bacterium
CCGTGAAAGAACGAGTCGATGCGCCGCCACGCGTCGGCGGCCGATGCGGGCTCGGGCTTGACGCCCAGCACACGCTGCAGCGGCTGGAGCAGGCGCGGGCCGGCGTCGGCGTCGTTGAGGAAGGAGTGCCCGGCGTCGGGATACTCCTTCACGTCGTGGACGACACTGGCTCGCTCCAGTGCCTGCTCGAGCTTCGTGGCCGCTCCCCTCAGCGTCCAGTCACGCTTCCCGTAGGAGGCGACGATCGGGCAGGCCCCGTCGAAGACTGACTCGGCGTGCCTCGGCACTTGGCCGTAGTTGGCCGCCACCGCGTCGAAGCCCGCCGTCGCACTCAGCAGGGCGAAATTGCCACCCATGCAGAAACCGATGAGTCCGATCTTGCCCGAGCATTCGTTCGACGCTGCGAGCCAGGCGCGTCCACGTTCAATGTCGTCGAAGGGCTTGCCCTCGCCCTTGAGCGAAGCGCGCATGATGGAGATGAGGCAGCGTCGCGCGCCACCGTCGGAGTAGAGATCGAGGGCCAAGGTGAGAAAGCCGGCGCTCGCCAGACGCTCGGCCTGGCGTCGCATGATGTCGTCGAGTCCGTACACCTCGTGGATCATCACGACGCCCGGCCACGGGCCGCTTCCGGACGGACGAGCAAGGAATCCACGCAAAGGGGTCTGCTGGGCGCCGTCTGATGGCGACCCGGTCAGATCAACGCCGGGCATGGCACGAACTTAGCCGCGGCCACGCTGGTCGGATCGACTGTCAATTGAACAATCAGCTCCGAGAGCTCGGCGAGGAGGACCATACCGTGGTCGTTCCCGCCACGGTCAACTGATGCACAGTGGCTGACGGATCGGCTTCGTTGAACATCCAGCTTGTCGAGTGATGGGCACCGGGTACCCAGCCACTGACGGCCTCGGTGCCGTTGTTGATCACGATGATGCCGAGCACGATCTTCCCCTTCTTGTCGGCGGCAAGAACGGACCAGTGTTGTGTCACCCCAGCGCTTTGGCGCGTCCTCGACGACGTCCACACACCGCCCACCACGCTGCCGGCGTTTGGATCCACGGTCAGCGGGCCGGCCCTGCGCGAGTACTCCACGACCGACAGGGCTTCTCGTACGGGACTCGGGATCACCATTGTCGTTGTCCGCGGCGACGTCGTCGACGGCGCATTCGTTGTCACGAAACCGGTCGCGAGGAGCGACACGAGCACGACTGCGATGAACGCCAAGACTCCAATGAGCCGCTTCACAATGAGTCTCTTTCGGGACGTACAGCGAAAACGATCTGTGACGTGAAGGGTATGACTCATGGCGGCGGCCGTCAATCCTTTAGTCGCTCCGTCGGGTGACGTCGAGAGGCGCCGCATCGAAGAGCCAGCGCGCAGTGCGACGTGACGTGACGTTCACCGAAGGCGAGTTGAGTGGCGCTCTACTTGGAGAGTCTCACCTTCGACCTCCTGAGCCAATCACGGAGAATGCTGTGCGAGTATTCGACGGTGACCTCGTCTGCCGCGGATTCGTTGGGCGGAGGTTCCCGCACGGCGTGGTTGCGCCGACGTCTGCGTCCGCCCGAGGACTTCGTGGTCGTGTCGTGGATTCCTTCCGGATTCGAAGCGTACGCCCGGATCCTCCACCCTGTGCAGGAGGGACGCGGCGAGAGCCTGATTCGCTGGGCGGATGTCGCACGCTGGAGCGGTGTCGCGCTCGTACCGTCAATTCAGTGGTACCAAGTAGCTCTGCCGGAGTTCGCACCCAAAGCGGAGCCTCCCTGGACCAGCCAGGGTCCTCGCGAAGGCACCCTGTCGCACGCGGACACGATCGAACTGGTGGACATTCTCTCTCGGCACTCCTCGGGACTCTGCCTCTTTGGTGTCTGGGAAGGGTACGGGTTCGACCTGGTGGTTGAATGCACCGAGGTCACGTCACTCCCGCATCGAGTTGAGGAGTCGCCGTTCGAACTGCCGTGGCGCTCCTACGCACTGTTCGAAGGACCCGTGACGGGCGCAGCGTGCTTTCACACGTCGCAGTTTCAGTCGCCGAATCTCTGGTGGCCGCAGGATCGGTCCTGGTGCGTGGCTAGCGAGATCGACCTGCCCTGGACCTACGTAGCGGGTTCGCAAGGCCTTATCAATCAACTCCTCGCCTCTCCTCACCTGGAGGTACTGGAGGCTGCGCCAGGCGATCGCATAGGCGCCGAGCTGCCGCCGTGGCTCGAGACTCGCATCAGCGCGGCCGTTGAGGACGTCATCGTCACGGGATCAACGGAGTTAGATTTCGGCGCTGGCATCGTTACGGCGACGCTGGTGCGCCTCAGTCGCAGGAAGTCCGTTCTTGTGGCACGTTCTGAACGCGGAAGTGGCTGGGGGGCAAGAAACGTTCCCATCGACACCCGTCTCCCTGAGGTGATCCGACGTGAAATCTGGAGCGCGATCGAACAAGCGGTCATCGCTCTCGTGTCAGTCTGAGAGAGGTGTTCGCCGACGTGGCGTGATGCGTGGACGACTCCCGAACGGCTCCCTCGTTCGAGTCGATCTTGGTGAGATCCGACCATGAAGTTCGCGGAGAGCGGGTGACGGGAATCGAACCCGCATGGCCAGCTTGGAAGGCTGGACGACGGGAACAATGTTGAACCACAAAAATACTGATCACGGCCAGTTATTGAGGTGTCTTCCTAAAGCGACCCGACGTCTTGGGCACTCCATGGGCACTAGCAGCACGTCCGCTTGGTCCGTTGGTCTCGCTGGTGTGGTCAAAGCGATGCGTGGTCAACGCCGACAAAAGCCATGGCTAATCCAGAGCAACGTACGTTTGCGGTGCGTTGAGCGCGAGTCTAACTCGGAGGCCAAATCCATCAGTTCTGTCATTACGCACTTGCAGCTTGAGCCGAGCGCGGTCTAGTTGGTGTCGGAGGCCCGACGCAGGTCCTTGAACTCACTCATAGCGCGATCGGTCAAAAGTCCTCAGTCATTTCTGTCCTGCTACACCCAGTGATGGGGGCGGTCTGAGTGATGCAGAGATCGGCCACCGTCTTTGCGACGGATGGACCGGGCTCGACGAGCGCAATCCCTCGTCGAAGGATTTCGGCGGAATGGACGCGCTGCATGAATGGCAGGGTGCGACGACCATCGCCTACGACAGCGCGTTCAACGTGACGAGCGTGGCG
>DATIVP010000066.1:0-1574 GCA_035465755.1 Acidimicrobiales bacterium
ACGAGTGGGTCATCACCGGCCAGAAGATCTGGACGAGCTACGCGCACCTCGCGACCTGGGGCATCCTGCTCGCACGCACCTCGTCAGAGACTCGCCAGCACGGCGTGAGCTACTTCGTCTGCCCCATGGACGCCCCGGGGATCACCATCCGGCCGATCGTGGACATGACCGGCGACCACGCCTTCAACGAGGTCTTCCTCGACGAGGTGCGCCTGCCGGCCGACTACCTCATCGGCGCCGAGAACGACGGCTGGCGCCTGGCCAAGGTCACCCTCGGCAACGAGCGCGTCTCTCTCTCGGGCGAGGGCGCCCTGTGGGGGCGCGGACCCACCGCGGACGACCTCGTGAGCGTGGTGCGCGAGCGCCACGTCGCCCACAACGAGCTCGAGCGTGACGAACTGGTGCGTTGCTGGTCCCACGGTGAGATCTTGCGCCTGCTGCGCCTGCGCCTGCTCGAGGCCGCGCGCGCGGGTCGCGAGCCCGGGCCCGAGGCCAGCGTGCGCAAGGCGCTCGCTGACGATCACGGCCAGGAGATCATGACCCTGGCCCAGCGCCTGGCCGGCAGCGCCGGCATGCTCGCGGGCCGCGGGCCGGGCGGGGACGACTCGACCGACGGGGCCTCGTGGAGCTACGGCTTTCTCTACGCCCGAGCGCTCACCATCGGCGGCGGCACGTCCGAAGTGCAGCGCAACATCATCGCCGAAAGGGTCCTCGGACTGCCGCGCGAACCCGCGGTCTGATCAGGCGAGCTCGGCGTAGCGCGCCGTCGTGAAGGCGATCGTCGTGGGCACGCTGGTGGCAAAGACCACGAGCATCAAGGTGACGACGACGAGCGGGGCGCCACGGGTGTGGTCGTGGACGAAGACGAATTCGATCATCCCACCCTGGACGACGTAGGCGAGCAACGCCCACTTGAAGACCTTCGTGAAGGTTCCCCACGCGAAGGGTCTGAGGCGCGTCATCATCGCCGCGGCGACGCCGAGGCAGACGAGCCCGGCGATCAAGAGCGCGGTCGCGGCGCCCATCGGTGGGTGGCGCGGCGCGAACGCCGCCATCACGATCCCGCCGATCACGACGAAGCCCAACGCGATCGAGGTCAGCCAGGCCACGGGAGGGTAGGAACGCTCGCTCATCGCGAGGCCACCCGGGTCATGATGATCAGAGTGGCCACCTGCATCAGGCCGAGGATGCCCGCGCTGTAGACGAAGCGCTTCATCAGGTGCTCGATGCGCTCGCCACTGGGCACCGCCTTGTTCATCTCGAAGAGCACCGCGATGTTCGCCGGCTCGAGCACGCCGAGCGCGACCACGACCATGACGCCCACCACGATGAACGACGCGATCAGCCAGGCGTGATTGGGACTGTTCGCGGAGAGGTTGCCGAGCACGTGGGCCACCTGGAACCCCGAGCCCAGATTCATCGCCACGACGGTCGGCATGATGATCACCATCTTGGGCATGAAGCGCGACACGAACTCGATGCGCGCAGGGATCGAAAGTCGGCCAATGATCGGTCCGACGACCAGTCCCACGAACAGGTCGATCGAGGTCCACAGCGCGCCACCGACGACGTGG
>DATIVP010000067.1:0-2166 GCA_035465755.1 Acidimicrobiales bacterium
ATCGGCACGCCGCGGTCCTTGGCCTCGCTGGCCACGAGCTTGATCTCTTCGGGCTTGCGCAGGTTGCCCGGATTGAGGCGCAGCCCGTGGACGCCCGCCTCGAGGGCGGCGAGGGCCATCTCGACGTGAAAGTGGATATCGGCCACGATGGGCACCGGCGATCGCGGCACGATCTGGGCGAGACCCTCGGCCGCGGCGCGCTCGTTGCACGTGCAGCGCACGATGTCGGCGCCGGCCGCGGCCAACTCGTAGATCTGGCCCAGCGTCGCGTCGACGTCGGCGGTCTTGGTGGTCGTCATCGACTGGACGGAAATCGGCGCGTCACCGCCGACGGCGACGCTGCCGACGTGAATCTGGCGCGTGCGGCGCCGCGGCGTAAGGGGGCTGGCGGTGACATCCACTCCCCCATTCTGCCGTGTCGCGGCGGGGGCCGGACCCCCTAGCGGAAGGGATCGACGATCGGGTGGGCGATGTCGAGGTACAGCGTCGTGGCAAAGAGCACCAACAGGACGGTCACGAACGCGTAGACGAGCGGCAGGAGCTTGTTCACGTCGGCGTGATAGGCGCGCTTGCGACTGCGCAATCGCTCGTAGGTCGCCACCGCCACGTAGCCGCCGTCAAGCGGCAGCATCGGCAGCATGTTGAAGACGCCGACGAAGATATTGACTGCCATCAGCAGTTCGAGCAGCACCCCGACGCCGGCCTGGGAGCTCTGGACGGCGAGTCGCGCCACTCCCACGATGGACTGGGGACGGTTGAGCTGGTTGGTCGGGTTGTTCGCCGCGGCCGGCGAGGCGACCTGGTGGAACAGGCTGGAGAACTGCGCGGGCGAGAAGACCCGTCCGATGGCCGACACCGACATGGTGAAGATCCGGCCCACGGTCGAGAACGACTGGGGAATCGCGGCCAGGGCCGACGTGCGAACACTCTGGGCCATCAACTCGACGCCCAGGTACCCCTGGGGCGTCGAACCCGTGGCGAGCGGCTGGCCGTCGACCCGCAGGCTGCGCCCGTCGACCGGCGTGGCGTGCAGGGTCACGTCGCGCCCGTCGCGCGATACGACGATCGTGAGGCGCTGGCCCGTGTGCTCGTGCACCAGGTTGACCAGGGTGTCGGCGTTCGTGATGGCGGTGCCGTCAACCGAGACGATGCGGTCGCCTACCTTGATGCCGGCGAGCTGGGCGGCGTTGAGAGCATGCCCCTGCCAGGGGGTGAAGGAGGCGACCCCGACGTGGCTCGCCGAGGGCACGCCCACCAACGCGAGTGACGCCCAGGCGAGCGCGACGGCCATCACGCCGTGCATGAGCGAGCCCGCCGAGGCGAAGAGGACCTTCCTGGGATAGCTCGCCTGACGATAGGTGCGGCCCTCGAGCGCGGGATCCACCTTGTCGGTCCAGGTCATGCCCGGCACCTTCACGTAGCCGCCGAGCCACAGCGCGCGGATGCCGTAGCGGGTTTCGCCGCGCTGGATCGACCAGACGACCGGACCGAATCCCACGAAGAAGTCGGTCACCTGCAGTCCGGCGCGCTTGGCAGTGATGTAGTGGCCGAACTCGTGGCCCATCACCATGACGAGCAGCGCCCCGATGACGACCGGCAACGCCCAGCCGCCCGCCCAGGCCAGCACCGCGGCGATGACCGCTACCGAGGCGAGCAGCAGCGCCAGAGAACTTCGAGACCCATTCATGACCGTTTCGTCACGCTAGCGGTGGCCAGGCGACGCGCGGCCGCGTCGTTCTCGACCAGGTCCGCCACGCTCGCCAGCGGGTCGTCCACGTAGCGCTCCATCACCTCGGCCACCACCGCAACGATCTCCGACCAGGCCAGGCGGTCCTCGAGGCAGGCCGCCACAGCGACCTCGTTGGCCGCGCTCAGCCAGGCGGGCGCGGCGCCCCCGCGCGCGGCCGCGTCGTAGGCGAGGTCGAGGGCGGGAAAGGCCGCACGGTCGGGCGTCTCGAAGGTGAGGCTCAGTCCACTGGCGAAGTCGAGCGCGCCCCAGGCGTGGTCGAGCCGCTCGGGCAGTCCCAGGCAGTAGGCGATCGGCAGACGCATGTCGGGCTGGGACAACTGGGCGATGACCGAACCGTCGACGTACTCGACCATCGAGTGCACGATCGACTGGGGGTGCACGACGACCGCGATGCGCTCGACCTCGACGCCAAAGAG
>DATIVP010000068.1:0-11185 GCA_035465755.1 Acidimicrobiales bacterium
GGGCAGTGGCGACAGCCCCGCGCGCAGCACGAGCCGCGCTCGAGGTGGGCGAGCACGCTGAGCACGAACAGCCCCGTCGCCGGGTCGCGATAGAGCAGCTCTCGCGCGCGCACCGCCGCCTCGTGAGCGGCGAGTATCGCCGCGTAGTTCGCGTCATCGGGCGCGAGGCGCGACGGGTGCGGAGGGGGGACGTCCATTCAGGCGAGGTCGGTCGTGAGGACGATCTTGCCGAACTTGCCGCGCTCGGCGAAGGCCGCGTAGGCCAGTGGCGCCTCGTCGAGGTCGAAGCGATGCGCCAGGGGCATCACGAACTCGCCGCGAGTCCAACGGTCGGCCAGCCAGGCTGACGCGGCCTCGACCACCCGGGCCTTCTCGTCGTGGCTGCGCGCGCGCAGCGTCGAACCGCTGAGCGTGAGGCGCCGGCCCATGATCAGGCGCAGGTCTATCGTCGCCTTCGATCCGGCGCCGACGCCGATCACGACGAGGCGAGCGAACGCCGCGCTGACCTCGAGGACGCGCTCGAGGTGGGCCGCTCCCACGAGTTCGAGCACCACGTCGACCGGCGCGAGGTCGCGCACGTCGTCGATCGTGACGGTCTCGTCAGCCCCCAGTCCCGTCAGCTCTTCGTGATGGCTCGGGTCCCGGGTGACGGCGATGACGTGCGCGCCGAGGGAGTGGGCGATCTGGACCGCCGCGACGCCGACGCCGCCCGCCGCGCCCGAGATGACCACTCGTTCGCCGCGTTGGAGGTGGGCTTGGCTGACGAGCGCGTCGTGGGCGGTGAGGACGGCCTCGGCCAGCGCGCCGGCCTGGGTCCAGTCGACCGTGTCGGGCACGGCGATCAGGTGCGCAGCTGGTACGACGCAGCGAGTGGCCTGTGCGCCGCCGCCGACGACGGCGCACACGCGCCGACCGAGCAGCGACGCGTCGACGCCGTCGCCGATCTCTTCGACGACGCCCGCGAGTTCGAGTCCCGGCACGTCGACCGGCCAGCCCGGCGGCGGCGGGTACACGCCCTGGCGCTGGAGGAGATCGGCGGCGTTGACGCCGGCGGCGGCCACCGCAACGACCACTTCGCCGGCGCCCGCGCGTGGATCGGGGCGAATTTGCAGGGTCAGTTCGCCGTTCTCGAGGACCAGGGCCTTCACGCGCTCAGCCTAGGGCGACGCGCGAAATCTCCCGTTAGGGTCGGAGCATGACACTCCACGACATCCCCGTCAACACGCTCGCCGGCGAGCCGAGTTCGCTCGCCGAGCACCGCGGCCGCAGCGTCCTCGTCGTCAACGTCGCCTCCCAGTGCGGTCTGACCCCGCAGTACGAGGGACTCGTCGCTTTGCACGAGCGCTATCGCGATAGGGGCTTTGCCGTGGTGGGCTTTCCCTGCAATCAGTTCGCCGGCCAAGAGCCAGGCAGCGCCGAGGAGATCGCGACGTTCTGCGCGGTGAACTACGGCGTCTCGTTCCCGATGTTCGAGAAGATCGACGTGAACGGCGAGGGCCGCCACGCGATCTACGCCCACCTCGTCGAGGTCGAAGACGCCGAGGGCTACAGCGGCGACGTGCGCTGGAACTTCGAGAAGTTCCTCATCACCCCCGACGGTTCCATCCAGCGCTTTGCGCCGACGGTGACCCCCGAGGACCCGGTGCTCGTCGCAGCGATCGAGGCCGCGCTGAGCTAGAGCGCTCTGACCACACGCGCGTAGGTGCTGCGAAAGCCCATCGAGCGCCACAGGTGAGACGCCGCCGCGTTGGCGGGTCGCCAAGTCACTTGGGCGTGCGTGAAGGCGCGTGCCGCGCCGTCGGCGAGAACGGCGAGAACGAGCGCGCTCGCCACGCCGCGTTCTCGCGCGGACGGCTCTACGGCAACCGCGCTGAGTTGCAGCGTGCGCAGCGGCGTGGCGCGGGTGGGCTCTGTCGCGAAGGCGATGCACTGGGCCAGGACGTCGCCGTCGCGCTCGAGTAGGTACTGGGTCGTCTCGGGATCCTCGAGGAGCTCGGCGAGACGACGACGGCCCTCGCGCCGCGCGCGCCCGCGTGCGGCCCTCGCGCCGTTGGCCACGTCGATGAGCTCGTCGAAGTGCAGGGCGACCTCGATGTCGTGCTCGCGGCGAAGCTTGTAGCCGTCGAGGTCGACCTCGCAACCTTCGAGCGCGCGCAAGCCCCGCACGTCCTCCAGCCGATACCCGTCGGCCAGCCATCCCACGAGCACGGCGTCGTCGTCGCGCACCCAGGCGTGGTGAGCGCGCACGTCGGTCATTCGCCATCGGTCGCGCGCCGTCTCGCGCAGCAGTGACATCACCGGCGCCGGGCCCGACCAGCCGTCGGGCCCGGTCCACGCGTCGCGACCGGCGTCGGCGGCGAGGGCCACGCCGTAGAGGTGCCCGAGGACGACTTGGCCCTCGACGGCGACCAGGCACGACTCGCGCGTCGCGCGCAGCGACGAGGCCAACGTGGCCGCGTCGACGTCGGGTTCGATGAGTGGGTTGTGGGCCGCGTCGGCGGCGAGCGAGTCGAGCACGAGTTCGACGACGGCGTCGACGTCATCGAGTTCCAGGTTTCGCACGCGCACCTCCGTCACGGTAGCGAGCCTGTGAGAAGATGGACCGGTGACTCTGCGAGCGACCGTCTTCGACATGGACGGCCTGCTGATCGACTCAGAGATCCTCTGGCACCAGGCCGAGGTGGAGATCTTCGGACGCCTCGGCGTTCCCCTCGCCGACGCCGAGGGCCGATCGACCAAGGGCATGTACGTCGAAGAGGTCGTGCGCTTCTGGTACGCGCGCTATCCCTGGCAGGGCGCGAGCGTCGCTGACGTGACCGACCGACTGCTCGCGCGCGTCGGCGAGCTGGTCGAGGAGGTGGGCCGTCTGCTGCCGGGCGCCGTGCGGGCGATCGACCTGGCGAGCGAGCGTGGACCGGTGGCGCTCGCCAGTTCCACACCGCGCCCGTTGATTGAGCGCTGCCTCGGGCACTTCGGCCTCTACGAGCGCTTCGCCACCATTCACTCGGCCGACGTCGAACCCTTCGGCAAGCCCCACCCGGGGGTGTTCCTCACCGCGGCCCGGGCCCTCGGCGTCGACGCCCCGGCGTGTTTGGTCTTCGAGGACTCCGCGGCGGGCGTCATCGCGGCCAAGGCCGGGCGCATGAGCGTGGTCGCGGTGCCGGTCCTCGAGGACCGCGACCAGGCCGCCTTCGCTCTGGCCGACCTGGTGCTTGGATCACTCGAGGACCTCTCGGAGGAGTGGCTCGACGAGCAGTTCTCAGGTTCGTAGGTGGAAGCGGTGCGCGTGCGGGTAGGAGAACGCGCCCTCGGGTAGGGCCTCGACGCCGCGCCAGCCGATCGCGCCGTAGAAGGCGATCGCCTCGGGCTGGAGGAATCCGGTCTCGAGGTAGAGCTCGCGCATGCCGATCTCGCGCGCGGCCGCGACGATTGCTGCCATCAGCGCGGCGCCCACGCCGTGGCGGCGAAGGTCCGGCCGCACCCAGAGCCGCTTGACTTCGCCGGTGTGACGCTCGGGCGCGAGAATCGTGCGCACGCCCACGCCGCCGACGACGTGGGCGTCCTCGCGGGCCACGACGAAGACCCCGCGCGGCGGGACCATCTCATCGAGGTCGAGGTGGTCGGCGTCGGCGCCGGGGCCGTAGCGTCGGGCGAGCTCGTCGAGGGCCGAGTAGATGACCGAGAGGGGACCGGGCGACGTGACGGGTTCGATCTCGAGGGTGAGCACCCGCTCAGCGTAGGGCCGCGTGGGCGACGTCAGGTCCTTCAGTACCATTGGATAACTCATAAGGAGAGCTCGTGTTTCGCCCCGTCAGCGCCGATCTGGATTTCGTGGCCATCGAAGAGGCCGAGCTGCGCCGCTGGGACGAACACGACGTGTTTGCGCGCTCGATGGAGATCCGTCGCGGCGCCGAGCCCTGGGTCTTCTACGAGGGGCCGCCGACCGCCAACGGCATGCCGGGTCTGCACCACGTCTGGGCGCGCGTCTACAAGGACCTGTTCTGCCGATTCCAGACGATGCGCGGTCGCTTCGTGGACCGTCGCGCCGGCTGGGACACCCACGGACTTCCCGTCGAGGTGCAGGTCGAAAAGCAGCTGGGCATCTCGGGCAAGAAGGCGATCGTCGACGAGGTCGGCGTGGCCGAGTTCACGCGCCTGTGCCGCGAGTCGGTGCTGACCTACGTCGGCGAGTTCGAGAAGCTCACGCGGAGAATCGGCTACTGGACCGACATGGAGCACGCGTACTACACCTTTCACCCCTCCTACGTGGAGTCGGTGTGGTGGCAGCTCCAGCAGCTCTTCGAACGCGGGCTGCTCTACGAGGACCTCAAGGTCGTCCCCTACTGCCCGCGCTGCGGCACCGCGCTCTCGAGCCACGAGCTCGGCCAGCCCGGTGTCTACACCGACGAGACCGACGAGAGCTGCTACGTGCAGCTCGCGATCACCGACGCGTCCGCGCACCCGGCGCTGGCCGGCGCGACGCACCTCGCGGTGTGGACGACGACTCCCTGGACGCTGCTGTCGAACGTGGCGGTTGCGGTCAATCCCGAGATCACCTACGCCATCGTGGGCGGCATCGTCGTCGCGGCCGACCTCGTCGAGGCGGTCTTTGGCGAGGGAGCGCACGCGGAGGCGACACTGAGCGGGGCCGACCTGCTCGGCGTGCACTACCAGCGGCCCTTTGACGACGTTGCCCTGCCCGAGGGAGTCGACGCCTGCTACGTGGTCGCGGGCGACTACGTCACGACCGAGGACGGCACCGGCCTCGTGCACCAGTCGCCGGCCTTCGGCGAGGTCGACCGCGTGATCGCCCGGGCCAACGGCCTGCCCACGATCAACCCGGTGGGCCCCGACGGTGCCTTCACGAGCGCCGTGGCCTGGCTTGAGGGCCGTGACGTGCGCGAGGCGAACCACGACATCAACGACGAGCTCGAGCGCCGGGGCATCCTGATGCGCCGCATGGACTACGTGCACTCCCTGCCGCACTGCTGGCGCTGCTCGACGGTGCTCATCTACTGGGGCAAGCCCAGCTGGTACGTCGCCACCAGCCAGTTCAAGGACAAGCTCCTCTCGGAGAACGCCACCATCGACTGGCACCCCCAGCACATCCGCGACGGGCGATTCGGGGAGTGGCTCGCCAACAACGTCGACTGGGCGCTCTCGCGCGACCGTTTCTGGGGTACGCCGTTGCCGATCTGGCGTTGCGAGGAGAACCACCTGACCTGCGTGGGCTCGCGCGCCGAACTCTCCGTGCTCGCCGGGCGCGACCTGTCCGATCTCGACCCGCACCGTCCGGGGATCGACGACGTCGTGATCGCCTGTCCGACCTGTTCGGGCGTTGCCCGCCGCGTCGAACCGGTGATCGACGCCTGGTTCGACTCGGGCGCCATGCCCGCCGCCCAGGTGGGATACCCCCACGTCGAGGGCTCGGCCGAGGCCATGCAGTTCCCGGCGCAGTTCATCGCCGAGGCGATCGACCAGACCCGTGGCTGGTTCTACTCGCTGCTCGCGGTGAACACCCTGGTCTTTGGCGAGACGCCCTATCAGCACGTGCTGTGCCTGGGGCACATCGTCGACGAGAACGGGCGCAAGATGTCCAAGTCGGTCGGCAACGTCATCGACCCCTGGGACGTCCTCAACACCCGCGGGGCGGATCCGCTGCGCTGGTGGATGTTCTCCCAGGGTTCGCCCTGGACCTCGACGCGCGCGAGCCTGCGCGCGATCGACCACTCGCTGCGAGAAACCCTGGCGACGCTGTGGAACACCTTCAGCTTCTTTTCCACCTACGCGTCGCTCAACGGCTTTGACCCCGAAGACCCCGCGATTCCCGTCGAGTCCGAGCGCCCCGTCATCGACCGGTGGATCCTCTCTCGCCTAGAGGCCGTCAGCGACGTCGTCACGACCTCGCTCGAGGGCTACGAGCCACTCTCGGCGACGGGTCCGCTGGCCGAGTTCATCGACGACATGTCGAACTGGTACGTGCGACGCAGTCGGCGCCGGTTCTGGCGCACCGATCCCGACGCGCCGGCCGGGGACTCCCTCGCGGCCCAGGCGACGCTGCTCGCCGTCTTGCGGCGCGTGACGCTCCTGCTCGCGCCCTTTTGCCCCTTCACGGCCGAGCGCCTGTATCACGACCTCTTCGCGGTGCACGAGGCGGACTCGGTCCACCTCGCGACCTGGCCCGAGGTCGTGGCCGCACGCCGCGACGTCGACCTCGAGGTGCAGATGGACGTCGCGCGTCGTCTCACGTCGCTGGGTCGCGCGGCGCGCGCCGAGGCCGGCGTCAAGGTCCGCCAGCCGCTCTCGCGCGCCCTGGTCTTCCTGCCCGCGGGCAGCGCGCGCCCGCCGGCCGGCGTGGTCGAAGACGAGCTCAACGTCGACGCACTCGAGTTCACCTCCGAGCTCGCCGAGGTGCTCTCCTTCGAGTTGGTGCCCAACTTCCGCCTGCTCGGGCCGAAGCTGGGCGAGTCGGTCAAGGAGTTGCGACCGGCGCTGGCCGCGCTGGATCCGGCGGCGAGCGCCGCGACGCTCGAAGCGGGCGGAACGCTGCGCGTGGGGCTCTCGGGCGGCGCCTTCGAGCTCAGCGGCGAGGAGGTCGAGCTGCGCGTGAAGGGTCAGGGCGGATTCGCGGTCTCGCGCGACGGTGCCGAGGTGGTGGCGCTCGACCTCGCCCTCACCGACGACCTTCGCCGACGCGGTCTCTTGCGCGACGTGGTTCGCCAGGTCCAGGACCTGCGCAAGTCCTCGGGCTTTGACGTCGCTGATCGCATCATCTTGCACCTCGAAGGACTCGACGACCTGGCCGAGGACTACGCCGCGCTCGCCTCTGAGGTCCTCGCGACCCGCGTCGAGGCGACCCGCGGGGTCGGCGAGGGGACGGACCTCGAGCTCGATGACGGGCGCGCGGCCCGCGTCTGGGTCACGCGCGTGATCTGATTACGCGGGCGCGTTGAGCTTGGTAAGGAGACCGGTGAGGGTCGAGCGTTCGGTCGGGTTCAGTCGTCCGGCGAGGTTCTTCTCCAGGTAGCCCAGGTGCACGCCGAGGGCCTCGTCGAGCTTCGCGTCGCCGGCCTCGGTCATGGTGACGTAGATGGCGCGCCGGTCAGAGGGACAGGACTCTCGCTCGACCAGTCCGGCCTCGACGAGCCGGTCGATCAGGCGCGTGGTCCCGCCGCTCGAGTGCACGATGGCGTCGGCGATCTGGTTCATCTTGAGGCGCGATTCGTTCGCGCGGCGCAGCTGCAAGAGCACCTCGAACCAGGCGAGGGGCAGGTCGCAGGTGGCCTCGAGCTCGAGTCCCAGCGTGCGGGCGAGACGGGCGTTGGTCTCTAAGAGAAGGCCAAAGAGCTGGACCTTCTCGTCGCCCGACGGGCACGCGCTCGACTGGATCGTCATGGCGCCAGCATAGCATGTAGTTGCTTCATAAATTACTGCTTGACAAATAGTTGTAGGAGCAACTATACTGGGGTCACCCCCAGAAGTACCAACCCCAACAGGAGATCAGAATGACCACGCAGTCCATCACCACCACCCTTCCCCCCGCCGGCGTCTACACCGTCGACCCGACCCACTCGAACGTCACCTTCATCGCCCGCCACCTCGTCGCCGCGAAGGTTCGCGGACACTTTGACGAGTTCGCCGGCGTCGTCACCATCGGTGACTCCATCGAGACCTCCTCGGTCGAGGCCACCGTCCAGGCGGCGAGCATCACGACCAACAACGAGATGCGCGACGGCCACCTCAAGAGCGCCGACTTCCTCGACCTGGAGAACCACCCGACGCTCAACCTGAAGTCGACCAAGATCACCGCCAAGGGCGGGGACAACTACGCGATGCAGGCCGACTTGACCATTCGCGGCATCACCAAGTCGGTCACGTTCGACCTCGAGTTCCTCGGTTCGGGCCCCGGCTTGGGCGAGGGCGTCGTCGTTGCGGGCTTCGAGGCGCGCGCCGAGATCGACCGTCGCGACTTCAACGTCAGCTTCGAGGGCCTCATGGAGAACGGCACGCTCGTGGTCGGCAACAAGGTGATCCTCGAGATCACGGTTGAGGTCGCCTCGCAGCAGAAGTAGTCCTCTCGTCTCAGCACGATGCGCCGGGGGCTGTCGCCCCCGGCGCATCGTCGTTGGTCCCAACTACGATCGAGCCATGACCGACGCGGGGGATTTCGGCCGTCGAGAGCCGCCGGCCCAGGCCGACGAGCAAGCCACCCTCGTGGGCTACCTCGACTACCAGCGCGCGACGTTCGCCTGGAAGTGCGGCGGGCTCGACGCCACCGCGCTGTCGGCCACTGTGGCACCGTCGACCATGACCCTGGGCGGCTTGCTCAAGCACCTGGCCCTCGTCGAGGACTGGTGGTTCTCCTGCTGGCTGGACGACGTGGACCTGGCCGGCCCGTGGGCCGAGGTCGACTTCGACGCCGATCCCGACTGGGAATGGCACAGTGCGGCCCACGACGCCCCCGAGCACCTGTACGAGACCTGGCGAGACGCGGTGGCGCGTTCTCGCGCGAACCTCGAGCGCGTCCTCGCCGATCGTGGACTGGGCGGCGTGGCGCGACGTTCGGGACGTGACGGCCTCGCGCCGAGCGTGCGCTGGATCGTGCTGCACATGATCGAGGAGTACGCGCGACACAACGGCCACGCCGACCTGCTTCGTGAGTCGATCGACGGACAGATCGGCGAGTAGCCGCGCCCTACGATGGGCCCGTGGCGACACCGTCGAGTACCCGGGGACGACTGAAGCTGGTGGCGATGCTCGCGACCATGGCGTCGGTGTGGTGGTTCGCCCTTCGTCCGCGTCGACGTCGCCAGCGCTCTCACTAGCGTGGAGGGCGGATGCCCGTCTCCCTCGCCCCACTGCGACACCGTGATTTCGCCCTCACGCTGATCGCGAGCTTCGTCTCATCGGTGGGCAGCTTCATGCAGGCGGTGGCCCTGGGCGTGTATCTCACGGTGACCACGCACAACGCGCTGTGGCTCGGGCTAATCACCCTCTCGTTGTGGCTGCCGAGCCTGGTCGCGTCGCCCTTTGGCGGCATCGTCGCAGATCGCTGGGACCGTCGCCGATTCATCCAGTTCAACAACCTGGTGATGGCCGCGAGCGCCGGCGCGCTCGCCGCGGCCGGGCTCAGCGGGCACCTCTCGCCGCGCCTGGCCTGCGCTCTCGCGGTTATCGAGGGCTTCGCCAGTTCGGCCGGATGGCCGGCGTACCAGTCGCTCCTGCCCGACCTCGTCGGGCGCGAGGAGGTGCTGGCCGCGGTGTCGCTCTCCTCGGCCCAGTTCAACATGGGCCGCGTGATCGGTCCGCTCTTCGCGGGACTTGCCCTCAGCGTCGGCTCACCCGCGTGGTGCTTCGTCGTGAACGCCGCCACCTTCGTCTTCGTCGTCGTGACCTTCTTCTTCGTGCGCGTGCCGCGCCGAGAGGCGCCCCCCGGGCGAGTCGCCTGGCGTCGCGAACTCGTCTCCGGCGCGCGCCGGGCGTGGGCGGTGAAGGGTTGCCGCTATCCGATTCTCACGGTGATGGCGGTCGCCTTCACGATCGGGCCCTTCATCTCACTGGTGCCGGCGATGGCCATTGATGTCCTGCACGCCGGCAAGCTCGGCACCGCGTGGCTCGTCACGGCCCAGGGCGTCGGTGCGGTGATCGCGGCCTTCACCCTGCCCAGCCTCGCGCGGCGCACCTCGCGCGCCCTCGTGCTGCGCCTGGCTCTGGCCACCGTCGCCCTGGCCGAAGCCGCCTACGGCGCCGCGCCCTCGCTCGCCCTGTCCGTCGTCGCCTTGATGTTCCTCGGCGCCGGCTACATCGGCGTGATGACCGGACTGGTCACCAACGTTCAGCTCCACGCCCCGCTCGCTGAGCGCTCGCGCATCTTGTCGCTCTACACGATGTCGCTCTCGGTGGCCTACCCCCTCGGCAGCTTCCTCCAGGCGGCGCTCGCGCGCGCACTGGGACTGCGCGAGGTGACGGTGGCCGCGGCCGCGCTGGCGGCGTTGGCGCTCCTCGTGATGGTCCTGCGCGCGCCGGGCTACTGGGGCGAGTTCGTGACGCCCCAAATGGCGCCCGCGCAATTGCTGGCAGACTGAAGGCATGTCGTTTGTTGCCATCAACCCCGCCACCGAGATCGTTCTCGGAGAGTTTCCCCAGCACACCGCCGACGAAGTCGAGGCCAAACTCGCCGCCAGCGCCCGCGCATTCTCAGCCTGGCGGGCCACGCCGATCGCGGATCGGGCGCGCCTCATGGTCACCGCCGCCGAGCTGCTAGAGGCCGAACTCCCGGTGGTGGCCGAACTGCTCACCAGTGAGATGGGCAAGTCCTTCAACGCCGCGCGTGGCGAAGTCGCCAAGTGCGCGATGACGATGCGCTACTTCGCCGAGCACGCCGCGGCGTTCCTCGCTCCCGAGATCATCCCCACCAGCGCGAGCCGCTCGGGCGTGCGCTTCGATCCCATCGGCGCGATCCTCGCCATCATGCCGTGGAACTTCCCGCTCTGGCAGGTCATCCGCTTCGCCGTGCCCACTCTGATGGCGGGCAACGTCGTCCTGGTCAAGCACGCGCCGAACGTGCCCGGCGGGGCGCAGTTCATCGAGGACCTCTTCGTGCGCGCGGGCTTTCCGGCGGGCGTGGTGACCAACCTCTTCATCGACGTCGACACCGTGGGTCGCCTGATCGGCGACCCACGGGTCGCCGGGGTCACCCTCACCGGATCCGAGCGCGCTGGTCGTGCCGTCGCCGAGATCGCCGGGCGCCACCTGAAGAAGTGCGTCCTCGAGCTCGGCGGGTCGGACCCGTTCATCGTGGGTGCGCACGCGGACTTGGACCTCGCGGTGCCGATGGCGGTGACCGCGCGCGTGCAGAACAACGGCCAGGCCTGCATCGCGGCCAAGCGTTTCATCGTCGTGCGCGAGCGGGCCGAGGAGTTCATCTCGCGCTTCACCGCGGCCATGGCGGCGGTGCCGACGGGTGATCCGATGGACCCCGAGACCGTGATGGGGCCCCTGGTGTCGAAGTCCCAGCGCGACCTGCTGGCCGCCCAGGTGGCCGAGTCGGTCGCCGCCGGGGCGACGGCCGCGGTGGGCGGCAGCGCACGTGAGGGCGCCGGCTACTACTACCCGGCGACCGTGTTGATCGACGTGCCGCGCGACTCGCGCGCCGCCACCGAGGAGCTCTTCGGGCCCGTCGCCG
>DATIVP010000069.1:0-2693 GCA_035465755.1 Acidimicrobiales bacterium
CTCGGTGATCGACGGCTCGTCGACCGTCATCCTTGCTTCCCTCTCCTCGACACGGGCGCTCGACCACGAGATACTCATTACTCCCCTCGTCGACCCTTCTCGCCGCGGTGTCGAACTCGACCTGCTGGCCACGGGCTCCTCGATCGCCTGGCTCGCCAATCTCCTCCATCTCAATGCGGGCGAGGTCGAACGACTCGCGCTCTCTCACGCGGATCCCGCCCGAAGCGACGCCGTCTTCTATCCCTATCTCGCCGGTGGCGAGCAGGGCGCTCTCTGGCGCGACGACGTGTCCGGGACGATCAACCACGTGTCCCTGGCCACCACGCGAGAAGACCTTGCACTGGCGCTCTACGAGGGCATCGCCTTCGAAACCGCGCGCTGCATCCGACTCCTCGAACGTATTGACCACTACGACACCGTCGTGTCGCTGGCCGGGTCGACGAGCGGCCTGCTCGGGGCCGCGATCGTGGGCGCGGTCGTGGATCTGCCCGTGGTCGCCTTCCGCCAGCACAGCCCGTCCTTGCTCGGCGCCGCTCTCATCGGCGTCGACGCACTCGGCGCTCTCGACGCGCCGCTCGCGCCACTGACTCCCGACGTCGCTCCGAGATTGGCGGGCGACTACGAAGGTTCACTCGCCGACAAGCTCTCGACGTACCTCGCCGGCGCCCCCGCCACGATGGATTCGCTGAACCTCGAGGCAAGGCCGTGAAGCTCGTCACCACTGGCGACGCCCACGAATTCTCCGCCGTGGCCTTCGCCTACGTCGAGCGTGCCGTCGCTGAGAACCCGCGACTCACGATGACGGTCCCCACAGGCTCGACGCCAATCGACCTCTACCGACGGATGCGCTCCGCTCAGGCAAGTGGCCAGTTCTCCCTCGCCCAGGCCACCGTCTTTATGCTCGACGAGTACCGCGACTTGCCGTCGTACCCCGAGATGAGCTTCATCGAGTTTCTTCGCGACCACCTCGGCGAAGTGATCTTCAACTCGACGACGTCTCGTCGGCTGATCGATCCCTCGATGGCGCCGTCCGACTATGACGACGCGCTCGACGCCGCCGGAGGGCTCGATCTCGCGATCGTCGGTGTCGGTCGCAACGGTCACGTCGGCTTCAACGAGCCGGGAGTCGACGCCCGCTTGCGCACGCACATCGTGACGCTCGCCGCCGACACCCTTGAGGCGAACTTTCCCGACGTCGCCATCACGGATCGACCTACCCGCGCCCTCACGATCGGACTCGCCGACCTGCGCAGGTCTCGCTCGATCCTCATGCTCGTCGCGGGCTCGGGCAAGCACCGTGTGGCCGACCTTCTCGCGGCGGGCATACTCGACGAGCGCGTCCCCGCGACTCACTTACTGGACCACGACAACCTCACCATCGTCATGGCCGACGAGCTCTTGCGCTCTCGCTAGCTCGGCGAGCCGCTCAGGTCAACCGGATCCGCGAGAGTCATCGATCGCAGACGGAACGAGAACATGTGCGGCACGAAGACCATCGTGAAGCTGTCAAACGCGGTCCCGGTGGCAGTGGTGGACACTCCGGTCACCTCGATCACGAAATCCGACTCGGAAAGGGAGAGATCCGCCGCTTCGTCCGCACTCGCGCGCCGCGCCACCAGCGTCTGGTCCTCTAGCGTCTCGGTCAGCCCGTAGGACTTTGAAAGCACCTCGTAGAGGGACTCCGTCGACGGTGAGAACACCGCGTCGAGGTCCGGCGCGAGAATCCGGGGCACGTAGGCGACCTCGCGAATCGCGGGTACGTCATTGAGCCGACGCAGGCGAAGGATCCGCCAGATCATCGCCCCCTGGGGGATGGAGAGCCGCTTCGCGAGCTCGGCGTCGGCCTTCGTCTCTTCGAGGGAGATCAGTGTCGTAGCGAGCGAGATTCCCTGGAGAGCGAGAGTCTGCTTGAGGCCCCCGATGATCGTCGACTCGGTCTGGATGCGGTTCGAACGAATGAAGGTCCCACGACCCTGGATGCGCTGGAGGGTGCCAGCGGCCACCAGTTCGCTCATCGCGCGGCGCACCGTCATCAGACTGACGCCGGCCATCGCGGCGATCTCGACTTCGGAGGGCAGGCGGTCTCCAGGCACCAGCGAGTTCTCAGCGATCAGCTGACGAACGAAGTCAATGGTCTTCTCGTAGAGAGTGATACCGCTCCTTTGACGATCCTCGCGTGCCGGCAGACACAGGTTAGGTCACCTAGGCGCTGAAGGCCCGGGAATAGACGCAGCCGTCGCGCTCGACGCTGACGACCTCTCCGTCACGTCGAGCGAGGACGCGAAGGCGCTCGGGCAACCACGGATCCTCGCCGAGTCGATACTCGTCGTCCCCCAGTTCCACCAGGACGACCTCCTCGCCCGGGGCCTCCACGCCCCCGGGAGCAACCAGGAGTGTCCGACCGTCACGTTCGATGATGCGAAATTCCGGGAACCACGGTGAGAAGCTGCGGTAGTGGCCGGTGAGCTCGGCGCTCACGCTCTCCAGCGTCATCGGTTCTGGCGCAGCCGACGTCGCCGCGAAGACCCGCTCTCCGTAGATCCATCTCCCGTCGCTCCAGTCCAAGTGAAAACGGCGCAGCCCCGGGTGGGTGGTCACGTAACGCCCGTTGGTGAGCTCGAACAGCTCTCCTTCGTGGCCTTGGGCGCGCACGCGCACCCCGTCTCCCTCTACGCGCACGTCGATCGTCTCTC
>DATIVP010000070.1:0-7246 GCA_035465755.1 Acidimicrobiales bacterium
CTATACCGGGCGGACCATCCGCGCGGCCCTCAACGCGCTCTCCGAATGGGGCCGTCCGCGCGTCATCGAGCTCGCCGTTCTTGTGGATCGGGGACACCGTGAGCTGCCCATCCGGCCCGACTACGTGGGCAAGAACCTGCCCACCTCGCCGAGTGAGTCCGTCCTGGCGACGCTCGACGGCGTGTGGATCGGCAATGAGGGGGCCTCGTGATCAATTCCCTGCGCGGCGAGAACCTGCTGAACCTGGGCGAGCTGAGCCGTGAGGCGATCCTCGAGGTCCTCGACACCGCCGACTCCTTCGTCGAAGTGAACCAGCGGGTGGTAAAGAAGGTGCCCGCTCTCAAGGGCCGGGTCGTCGCCTCGCTGTTCTTCGAAGAGTCCACGCGCACCCGACTGAGCTTCGAGACGGCGGCGAAGCGCCTCAGCGCCGACGTGCTCTCGCTCGCGGTCGCCTCGTCCTCGGTGAAGAAGGGCGAGAGCCTGCGCGACACCATCGCGACCATCGACGCGCTGGGCATCGACGCCGTCGTCATGCGTCACCGTTCCAGCGGCGCCGCCGTTCAAGTGGCGCGATACGTGCCGCACGTGCGAGTGATCAACGCGGGCGACGGGCTCCACCAGCACCCCACCCAGGGACTCCTCGACGCGTACACCCTGCGCCAGGTGCTCGCCGAGCGGCGCGGCGAACGAGGACGCGACACGGGTGCCGCCCTCTTTGACGGGCTACGGATTCTCATCGTGGGCGACATTCGCCACTCTCGCGTCGCGCGCAGCGACGTCGACGCCTACGTGGCCCTCGGCGCGTCGGTGACCCTGGCGGCGCCCGGCACCCTTTTGCCCGACGGGGTCGAGCAGTGGCCCGTGACGGTGGCGTCAGACTTCGACCACGCTCTCAAAGAGGCTGACGTGATCGGGGTGCTGCGACTTCAACACGAGCGCGGCACCGGGGCCTTCGTGCCGAGTCTGGCGGAGTTCACGCAAACCCACGGACTGACCGTCGAGCGGGCGGCTCGCCTGTCACCGGCGACCATCATCATGCACCCCGGTCCAATGAATCGTGGGGTGGAAATCGACGCGCGCGTCGCCGACTCGCCTGCGGCCGTGATCACGCGCCAGGTCGCGAGCGGAGTGCCGGTGCGCATGGCGGTGCTCTATCTCAGCGTGGCCGGCGGGGAGGGATCGCGATGACGACACTGGTGATTCGAGGCGGCCTGGTCGTGCGCTCGGGCGAAGCGGTGCGGGCCGACGTCGTCGTCGCCGACGGCCGAGTGATCGAGGTGGCAGAGTCGGTGGACGTGCCCGCGGGCGCGCGCGAAATCGACGCGAGCGGGGCGTGGGTGGGCCCGGGTTTCGTGGATCTGCACACGCACCTGCGCGAGCCCGGACTCGAGGCGGCCGAGACGATCGAGTCGGGCGCGCGCGCCGCGGCGGTCGGCGGCTACTGCGCGGTGGTGGCCATGCCCAACACCGAGCCCGCCCTCGACACGGTGGCCCTGGTCGCCTACGTGTTGGCGCGCGGTGCTCTGACCGGCATCGACGTCGCGGTCGCCGGGGCCATCACGCAGGGTCGCCGCGGCGAGAAGCTGGCGCCGCTGGCCGAGATGGCTGCCCTCGGCGTGAGGCTCTTCACCGACGATGGCGCGGGGGTGGCCAACGCCGAGGTGATGCGCCGCGCGCTGGTCTACGCCGCGCCGCTCGGGGTGCGTTTGGCCCAGCACTGCGAGGAGCCCAGCCTGGTCGAGGCCGGCACGATGAACGAAGGGGCCCTCGCCGGTCGCCTGGGTCTGGTGGGACGACCCGCACTGGCCGAGGAGCTGATGGTGATGCGCGACATCGAGCTGGTTCGCGCGACTGGTGGGTCGATGCACTTCTTGCACCTCTCCACCGCGCGCTCGATCGCGCTCGTCACCCAGGCCCGTCGCGAGGGACTCGACGTGACCTGCGAGGTCGCACCGCATCACTTCAGCTTGGACGAGTCGGCCTGCGGATCCTACGACCCTCTCTTCAAGGTCAACCCGCCGTTGCGCACCCCGCGAGACGCGGCCGCGCTCGTCGCAGCGATTCGCCGTGGCGACGTCGACGCCGTGGCGACGGACCACGCCCCGCACCTGCCCGAATCGAAGGACCTGGCCTTCGACGAGGCACCCGCCGGCATGCTCGGCCTCGAGCACGCCGCCGCCCTCACCGCCGAAGCGCTGGGTGAGAGCCCCGACCCGCGGGCGTTCTTCGCCTTGCTGAGCCGCGGTCCGGCGAGGATCGCCCAACTTCGCGCGAGCGACGAGCGCATCTCTCTCGGCGCCCACGGCGGAGAGATCACCCCCGGCGAGGACGCCAACCTGGTTGTCTTCGATCCCGCAGTGGAGTGGACGGTGGATCGCGAGGGTCTCCAAAGCCGCGCGACCAACACCCCCTACCACGGACGCACCCTGCGTGGACGAGCGCGGGCGACGGTCGCCCGCGGTCGCCTGATCGCCGAGAACGGAGAGATGTGCTGATGCGCCCACCCGCCACCCTGGTCCTGGCCGACGGTGCGACCTTCGAGGGTTACGCGGCCGGCTACCTGCCCGAAGGCGCGATCACGTCGGGCGAGTTCGTCTTCAACACCTCGCTCGCGGGGTACCAGGAGATCATCACCGACCCGAGCTACGCCGGCCAGGTGATCACCTTCACCTACCCGCACATCGGCAACTATGGCGTCACGCCCCTCGACGACGAGGCGACACGGCCCTGGTGTCGCGGCGTCGTGGTGCGTGACCTGTCGAGCGTCGATTCGAACTGGCGCAGCACCGGCGCGCTCGAGGACTACCTGATCTTCCACCGGGTGCCAGCGATCATCGGTCTCGACACGCGTCGGCTCACCCGGCACCTGCGACGCCACGGGGCCCTGCCCGGCGCCTTCGGCCACGCGGCGCCGGAGGAGGTGGCCGCCGCGGCCGCCCGCGCGACGGGAACGGACAACACGGACTTCGTCTCGAGCGTGTCGACGCCGACGAGCTACTCGCGCGGCGTGGGTGAACGGCACGTGGTGGCCTACGACTTCGGGATCAAGACGACGATGGTCGACCAGCTGGCGGCGCGCTTTCGCGTGACCGTGGTGCCGGCCGCCACCCCCGCGGCCGACGTGCTCGCGCTGGCACCCGACGGCGTGATGCTCTCCAACGGGCCCGGGGATCCGGCCGCGTTGACCGCGCTGGTCGACGAGATACGCCAGCTGGTGGGCGTGGTGCCAATCTTCGGCATCTGCCTGGGTCACCAACTGCTCGGCGTGGCCCTCGGCGGGCGCACGTTCAAGTTGCCCTTCGGCCACCACGGGGGAAACCACCCGGTGAAGGACCTCTCGACGGGACGCATCGAGATCACCGCTCAGAACCACAACTACGCCCTCGCCGCCGACTCGCTCGAGCGCGTCCACGTCAGTCACGTCAACTTGAACGATGGCGTCATCGAGGGCATCGAGTCGCCGTCGGCGCGCTGCTTCTCTGTGCAGTACCACCCCGAGGCCGGGCCCGGTCCACACGACGCCCGCTACCTGTTCGACCGCTTCGCCGCCCTGATGGAGAACGACTGATGCCCCGACGCGACGATCTGACGACCATCATGGTGATCGGCTCGGGCCCGATCGTGATCGGCCAGGCCTGCGAGTTCGACTACTCGGGTACCCAGGCGTGCCAGGTGCTGCGCGAAGAGGGCTACCGCGTCGTGCTGGTCAATTCGAATCCCGCGACGATCATGACCGATCCGGCGACCGCCGACGTGACGTACGTCGAGCCCCTCGACGCCGACGTCATCGAGGACATTCTCGTCAAGGAGAGGCCCGACGCACTGTTGCCCACCCTGGGCGGACAGACCGCGCTCAATCTCACGATGCAACTGGTCGAGCGCGGCGTGCTCGAGCGCCTCGGCGTCGAGGTCATCGGCGCGCGGCCCGAGGCCATCGCCACCGCGGAGAACCGCGAGCTGTTCAAGGCCGCCATGGCCGACATCGGGCTGGCCGTGCCCGAGTCGGGTTTCGCGCACGACGTCGGCGAGGCGGTCGTGATCGCCGAACGCATCGGCTGGCCGATCATCGTGCGCCCGAGCTACATCCTCGGCGGCGCCGGCACCGGTATCGCCCACGGCCTCGATGAGTTTCGCCGACTCGCCGCCGAGGGCCTGGCGGCGTCACCGATTAGCGAGATTCTCGTCGAGAAGTCGATCGCCGGCTGGAAGGAATACGAGCTCGAGGTGATGCGCGACCGCGCGGACAACTGCGTGATCATCTGCTCGATCGAGAACCTCGATCCGATGGGGGTGCACACCGGCGATTCGATCACCGTGGCGCCCGCCCAGACGTTGTCGGACGTCGAGTACCAGGCGATGCGAGATGACGCGTTCGCGGTACTGCGACGCGTGGGCGTGGAGACCGGTGGCTCGAACGTCCAGTTCGCGGTCAACCCCGAGACGGGTGAGCGTCTGGTGATCGAGATGAATCCGCGGGTGTCGCGCTCGAGCGCCCTCGCCTCGAAGGCGACGGGCTTTCCCATCGCCAAGATCGCCGCGCGCTTGGCCGTGGGCTACTCGCTCGACGAGATCCGCAACGACATCACCCGTGTCACGCCGGCGAGTTTCGAACCCGTGATCGACTACGTGGTGACCAAGATCCCGCGCTGGGCCTTCGAGAAGCTCCCGGGGGCCAGTCCCACCCTGGGCACGCGCATGCAGTCGGTGGGCGAAGTGATGGCGATCGGGCGCAACTTCGCCGAGTCACTGCAAAAGGCTGTGCGCTCCCTCGAACAGGGACGCGCCGGCTTCGCGCTGGGCGGTGACGGTGAGTTCGCGTCGCTCTCCGACGACGAGTTGATGGCGCGCTGTGTGACCGCAACGCCCGAGCGCCTCTACGCGCTGCACGCCGCGCTGTTGCGCGGCGTCTCGGTCGACGAGCTCGCTCGGGCCACGCGCATCGATCGCTGGTTCCTTGCCCAGATGGACGAGATCGTCGCAGTGGAGCGCGCCCTCCTCGCGGGACTCGACCTCGCGGGGCTGGATCGACGCGGCTGGCTCGCGATCAAGCGCCTGGGATTCACCGACGCCCAGATCGCCCAGTTGAGCGGCGCCGACGTCGCCGACGTCACGTCCTGGCGTCGCCGCAGTGGGGCCGCCACCGTCTTTAAGACCGTCGACACGTGCGCGGCCGAGTTCGAGGCCGCCACCCCCTATCACTACAGCACCTACGACGACACGAGCGAAGTCGCGGCCTCGTCGCGCGATCGGGTGATCATCCTGGGTTCGGGTCCCAATCGCATCGGCCAGGGAATCGAGTTCGACTACTGCTGCGTTCACGCCTCCTACGCCCTCTCGGCGATGGGCTACGAGACCGTAATGGTCAACTGCAACCCCGAGACGGTCTCGACGGACTACTCGACCTCGGACCGCCTCTACTTCGAGCCGCTCACCCCCGAAGACGTGGCCGCGGTCATCGAGGCCGAACAGGAGGCCTGCGCCGACGGTGCCCGCGTCGCCGGGGTCATCGTCTCCCTCGGGGGCCAGACACCCCTCAAGCTCTCGCACTCGCTCGACCCCGCGCTGGTCCTGGGCACGCCGGTCGCCTCCATCGACGCCGCCGAGGACCGCGAGCACTGGTCGGCGATCTGCCAGCGACTCGGTCTTCGCCAGCCGCCGGGCGGCGTCGCGACCAGCCTCGCAGAGGCTCGGGCCGTCGTGTCGCGCATCGGCTATCCGGTCCTCGTGCGTCCGAGCTACGTGCTCGGCGGGCGAGCGATGGAGATCGTCTACGACGACGAGTCGCTCGCTCGGGTGATGGACAATCTCACGAGCGCCCACGGGGCGCTCGCGCGCGAGGGCGGGGTCTCGGCGACGCGACCGATCCTGATCGACAGCTTCTTAGAGGACGCGATCGAAGTCGACGTCGACGCGATTCGCGACGCGACCGGCGACCTCTACATCGCCGGTGTGATGGAGCACGTCGAAGAGGCCGGTGTGCACTCGGGTGATTCCGCGTGCGCCCTGCCACCTCAGACGCTGAGCGCGAACGTACTCGCCGCCCTCGAGGACTACACCGCTCGCATCGCGAACGACCTCGGTGTAGTCGGTCTGATCAACGTGCAGTACGCGGTCAAGGACGAGGAGCTCTTCGTCCTCGAGGCGAACCCGCGGGCCAGTCGCACTGTGCCCTTCGTCGCCAAGGCGACGGGGGTCTCGGTCGCCCAGGTCGCCGTGCGCGTGATGCTGGGAGAGACCCTGGCCGCCCTGCGCGACAGTGGCGACGTGCCCGCGACGACGCCCCAGCCCGACTACGTGAGTGTGAAGGAAGCGGTCCTGCCCTTTAGCCGCTTCCCGGGTGTGGACACGGTCCTCGGTCCCGAGATGCGCTCAACGGGCGAGGTGATGGGAGTGGGCGAGAGCTTCGGCATCGCCTTCGCCAAGGCCCAGCTGGCGGCCGGCACGGGACTGCCCGACGCCGGACAGGTCTTTCTCTCCCTCGCCGACCGCGACAAGGACCAGGGCCTCGAACTGGCGCGCCAGCTACGCGCGCTCGGCTTCACCTTGGCCGCGACCGTGGGCACCGCGGGCTTCCTGCGCGCCAACGGCGTCGAGGTGGCGACCCTGGTGGGCAAGGTCGGCCTGGCCGACCTCGGGGTCGACGCCGTCAGCCTGATCGCCTCGGGCGAGGTGCAGCTGGTGGTGAACACCCCCTCTGGCAAGGGTGCCCACGCCGACGGCGCGCAGATCCGCCACGCGTCGATCGTCCACGCGGTGCCGTGTCTGACCACCCTCAGCGCCGGCCTGGCCGCGGCCAAGGGCATCGCCGACACCCGCGCGCGCGGCTGGCGCGTTGCGTCGCTTCAGGATCTGCACGGGTGAGCGACCTGCGCGCGCGCGTCGGCGAGGTGGCTCTCAGGTCGCCGATCATGACCGCGGCGGGCACGTCGGGTTACGGTGACGAGCTCGCCGGCTACGGCGACCTCGCCGCGCTGGGCGCGGTCGTCACCAAGTCACTCGCCGCCTACCCGTGGGCCGGCAACCCCGCCCCGCGCGTCGCCGCGTGGGGCGAGCACATGCTCAACGCCGTCGGTCTGTCGGGCCCCGGCGTGCGCGCCTGGCGCGAACAGGAGCTGGCGGGCTTGCGCGAGCGTGGTGCCACGGTCGTCGCCTCGGTGTGGGGGCGCAGCGTGGCCGATTTCACCGAGGCGATCGAGCAGATGAGCGGCGCCGACGTCGCGGCGATCGAAGTCAACGTCAGCTGTCC
>DATIVP010000071.1:0-1964 GCA_035465755.1 Acidimicrobiales bacterium
AGGCTGATGGTCGTGTTGTTGCCGATTCGCACACGCTGACCCATCGATTCGAGAGCGTCGGTCGCCATCAGCACGTGCCCGTTGAGGATCGTCACCTCGGCGTGGAGCACCTTGTCCGATTCGTCCTCACTGATCCCCGCCACGCCGCCGTTGTCGCGAAATCTCGTCAGCCCGACCACCTGCGAGTCAAAGACTCTGGCGTAGTAGGAGAACGCCTCCTCGGCGTTGCCCGGAAAGTTCAGGTACGTGTTCACTCGACTCATGGTCCCTCCCAGCGCGAAGTTAGCGCGTCGGTGGGTTCACCGCGCGGGCGACGGGCCCCTCGCGCCTGACTGCATTAATCTGCCGCCGTGACCGAACACTCGCCCGTCTCCGGACTCTCCCTGGGCGCGAAGCGCACCGCCGCACTCGAGCGCACCGCCCAGTACGTGTTGCGCGCCTGGAACGAGTTCGACCACGCCCGCGAGAGCGAGACCCTTCCCGGCGCCGAGCTGGCCCAGCTGCTCCACGCCCCGCTGCCCGAGGAGGGCAGTGACGTGCTGCGCATGATCGACCACGCGGTCGAGGTGCTCGACGCCTCTCTCGCCCAGTCACGGCCGCGCTACTTCGCCTTCATCGGCTCGAGCGGTCTCGAGGTGGGCGCTCTCGCGGACCTGCTCGCGCACTCCTACGACATCAACCTCGCCGTCGACGCGCGCGCCGCGACGCAACTCGAGTGGCAGGCGGTCCACTGGCTGGCCGAGTTCCTCGGCTATCCCGCCGCGACGGGCTCGTTCACGAGTGGCGGCACCATCAGCAACGTCACGGCCCTCGCGTCGGCGCGCGAGGCGGCCATTCCCGGCGCTCGGCGTCGGGGTCTGTCGGGCGAACGCCCGACGATGTACTGCTCGGAAGAAGCGCACTACTCCATCACTCGCGCGGCCGAGGTGCTCGGCATCGGCGCGGACCAGGTGCGCGCAATCGAGATCGACGGTGAGCGGCGCATGCGTCCCGACCGGTTGCGCGAGCGCCTCGCGGCCGACGTCGCCGAGGGATACACGCCCGTCGCGATCGTCGCCACGGGCGGTACGACACTGACCGGGGCGGTCGATCCGATCGACGAACTGGCCGACGTGGCCAGCGAGTTCGGGGTCTGGCTGCACGTCGACGGCGCCTACGGCCTGCCGGCCGCGACGGTGGCGAGCACCCGAGAGCTCTTTCGCGGCGTCGAGCGCGCCGATTCGATCACGGTGGACTGTCACAAGTGGATGTTCGTTCCCAAGGCCTGCAGCGCGGTGCTGGTCCGCGACGGCTCGACGCTCACGAGGGCCTTCGCCCACGACGAGGCCTACATGCCCCACGAGGGCGAGCAGTTCAACGCCGTGGACATCACGCTCGAGTACTCGCGACCCTTCCGGGCGCTCAAGCTCTGGCTCGCCCTGGCCACCCACGGCGCGGGCGCGCTGCGACACGCGGTCGCGCGCAACTGCGAGCAGGCCCAGCTGCTCTACTCCCTCGCTCGCGAGCACGGCTCGCTCGAGACCCTGGCGAATCGCCCCCAGCTCTCGATCGTGCCGCTGCGCGTGGCGGCGACGGGATGCGCGGATCCCGACGCCCACAACGAGGCGCTCTGCGCGGCGATGCAGGCTGACGGGCGGGTCTACGTCTCGCCGGCAACGATCGACTCTCACGTCTGGCTGCGTCCGTGCTTTACGAACTTTCGCACCAGCGACGACGACGTGCGCGTGCTCGTCGAGGTCGTGCTCGAGCTCGGTTCGCGCTGTTCGAGTCTGCACGCCTGACGGGACTTTGTCCCCGTCGGGGCGCGCCCGACGACCGATACTCTCGGATCATGATCGTCTGTGGTCCCGTGACCGGTGACGGACTGGTCGACCCCCGCTGGGGTCGCGCCGACCGGATCGCCGTCGCCGACGTCGCGCGCGGCGAGATCCGACGCTGGGACGAGGTCGAGGTGTCCTGGAGCC
>DATIVP010000072.1:0-11347 GCA_035465755.1 Acidimicrobiales bacterium
GGTGTCGCGTCTCACGATCGACCCAGCCGCGAGAGCGCGACGCGCAGCGCGGCCGCCTCGTCGTCGGGGATGTCCACGTCAGCGAGCGCTTCACGAATCTCGCCCGCCGAGTAGCCCAGCGAGCGCAGGGCGTCGTCGAGATCGCGCGGCACCTCAACGGGTTCAAGGGGCGCGACGACCTTGCCGCGAAGTTCGAGCACGATACGGCTCGCGGTCTTCGCACCCACTCCGGGCACGGTCGCGACCTTCTTCACGTCACCCGCTTCGATCGCACTCACAAGGTCGGCCATCTCCATGGTGCGTAGCGCCGCCAGCGCGGTGGAGGGTCCCACGCCGGGAGTGGCGAGAAGCTGGTCGAAGAAGTCCCTCTCTTCGGCTTCGAGAAAGCCGTAGAGCAGGATCGTGTCGTCACGCACGGCCGTTCGCACGTGCAGCTCGAGCGACGACCCCACCGCCACCTCGCGGCGCGAGGCGAGATGGACCTGATAGCCCACCCCGCCCACGTCGAGAATCACCAGTCCCGTGTCGTTGCGACGCACGACCCCAGCGAGCCAGCCGATCACGTCGCCACCGGGTAGCGCGACTCCAGGCGCGCCACCATGAGATACGTGATCGCCAGGGCCAGCGCGTCCGCCGCGTCGGGCGGGCGCGGCACCGCGTTGAGCGAGCACAGGCGAGCAACCATTCCCTGGACTTGGGCCTTGCTCGCCGCGCCGTATCCGGCGACCGCGAGCTTCACCTCCTGGGAAGTGAACTGGCGCACCAGGGCGCCGCGCGCGCCGGCCAGGGCCACCGCGACGCCGCTCGCCTGGGCGACGGGGATGGCGGTCTTGGCGTTTCGCATGAAGAAGATTCGCTCCACGACCACGACGTCGGGTGAGCACTCGTCATAGAGCGCGCCGAGGTCACCGTAGATCTGAGCCAGACGGGCCTCGACCGGTGCCGAGGGATCGGTCGCGAGCACCCCGGCTGACGCGGCGCGAAACGATTCGGGGCCCTCCAGGGCGCCCTCGACGAGGCCGAACCCGCAACGGGTCAGGCCCGGGTCGATGCCAAGTACGAACATACGTTCGATATTACCCAGCGCCACGCGCGCGAGGTGGAACTACTCCTCGATGGCCGCCAGGATGTCGTCGGCGACGTCGAAGTTCGCGTAGACGTTCTGAACGTCGTCGTGGTCATCGATGGCGTCGATGAGGCGCAGGATCTTCTTGGCGTCACCGGCGTCAGCGATCTCGATCTGGTTCTGGGCCTCGAGCGTGAGATCGGCCGAGACCACCTTCACGCCGAATCCCTCGAGGGCGTCGCGGACCCTGCCCAGGTCGGTCGGCTCGGTGGTGACTAGGAAGTTGTCACCGTTGGCCGCCATGTTCTCTCCGCCGGCCTCAAGGACCCATTCGAGCAGCTGGTCCTCGTCGAGGGGTCCGGCGACCTCGATCGCGCCCTTGCGGTCGAACTGCCAGGAGACCGCGCCGGGTTCGGCGATCGATCCGCCGTTCTTTGAGAAGAGGTGCTTGATCTCGGCGCTGGTGCGGTTGCGGTTGTCGGTCAGTGTCTCAACGATGACCGCGATGCCGCCGGGGGCGTAGCCCTCGTAGGTCACCGCCTCGTAGCGCGCACCCTCGAGTTCGCCGGTGCCGCGCTTGATGGCGCGCTCGATCGTGTCGATGGGCACCGAGGCCTCGCGAGCCTTTTGGAACATCGTGCGAAGGCTGGCGTTGGCGGCCGGGTCTCCCCCGCCCTCGCGCGCGGCGACCTCCACCTGTCGGATGATCTTGGCGAAAACCTTGGCGCGAGCGCTGTCCTTGGCTCCCTTACGGTGCTTGGTCGTCGCCCACTTCGAATGGCCGGACATAGTTCCTCCTGCCCCGCGGGGCGCGTTAATGCTAGCGGTCGGCCAAGGACGAGACGAAGAGCTCGTGCACGCGCGTGTCGCTCGTTAGCTCGGGGTGAAAGGCGCAGCCCCACGCCGATCCCTGGCGAACCAGCACCGGAAAGGATCCGTCGCCGTGGTCGTGGGCGGCCAGCACCTCGACGGACTCGCCCCAGGACTCGATCTTGGGCGCTCGGATGAAGACCCCGGGCACCTCGCCGAGGCCCTCGACGTCAAGGGTCGTCTCGAAGCTCGCCACCTGGCGCCCGTAGCCGTTGCGACGCACCCCGACGTCGAGCGCCCCGTAACTCCACTGGTCGGCGCGTCCATCGAGCACCTGGCGAGAGAGCAGGATCAGTCCCGCGCAGGTGCCAAAGACCGGCAACCCCGCCTCGATCTCCTTGGCCAGGGGCTCGCGCAGACCCGACGTGGTGAGCAGGTGGGCGATCGCCGTGGACTCACCGCCGGGCAGGATCACGCCGGCGAGGCCCTCTAAGTGCTCGGCGCGTCGCAGCGCGACCGGCTCGGCCCCCAGGGCGCGCAACGTCGCGGAGTGCTCGCGCACGTCGCCCTGCAGGGCGAGGACGCCGACGCGCACTACCAGCCGCGTTCGGCCAGACGCTGCTCGAGCGTCGCGGTCTCGGCGCCGCGCATCGCCGCGCCCAGTCCCGTCGAAACCTTGGCCACGACATCGGCGTCGCGGAAGTGGGTCGTCGCTTCGACGATGGCGTGGGCCATTCGCGTGGGGTCCTCGCTCTTGAAGATTCCCGAGCCCACGAAGACCGCCTCGGCGCCGAGTTGGAGAACGAGCGAGGCGTCGGCCGGGGTGGAGATGCCCCCGGCGCAGAACATCGGCACGGGCAGGTGCCCGGTCTCGGCCACCTCGCGCACGAGGGGCAGCGGGGCCGAGAGGTCCTTGGCCAGGGCGAAGAGCTCGGAGGCGTCCGCGCTCTGGAGACGTCGCATCTGGGCGTTGATCGTGCGCAGGTGACGCACGGCCTCGACGACGTTGCCGGTGCCGGCCTCGCCCTTGGAGCGGATCAGGCACGCGCCCTCGCCGATACGGCGCAACGCCTCGCCGAGGTTGGTCGCCCCGCAGACGAAGGGCACCGTGAAGGCCCACTTGTCGATGTGGTTCTCCTCGTCGGCCGGCGTCAGCACCTCGGATTCGTCGATGTAGTCCACGTTGAGCGCCTGGAGGATCTGGGCCTCGGCGAAGTGGCCGATGCGCGCCTTGGCCATGACCGGGATCGTGACGGTCGCCTGGATCTCTTGGATCATCTGGGGGTCGGACATGCGCGCCACGCCGCCGTCGCGACGGATGTCACTCGGCACGCGCTCGAGGGCCATCACGGCGACCGCACCGGCGTCTTCGGCGATCTTGGCCTGCTCGGGGTTGACCACATCCATGATCACTCCCCCCCGCAGCATGTCGGCCAGGCCGCGCTTGACGAGTTGGCTACCGGTGGAAGAGGTCTCTGGGCTCATGGCCCCACTTTACTGGGCGTTTCTCACCACTCTTCGAGCGCAGCGGCGCGCACCGTCACGTCGTCGAGGTCCGAGAAGTCAGTCGCTCGCCCGCAGGCCGGGTTGAACCAGACGCCGCGCCACTGGGCGTACTCGGCCCCGGCGAAGAACGACGTGCTCGGCACCACCTGGTCCGCGCAGCGTCGCAGCGCGCTGGCCAGACCCAGCGGGTAGCGAATCGTGGCGGCGGCGACCTCGTCGGCGCGATAGGCGCTGCCCGGACTCGAGAGCTCACGGCGAACGTCCTCACCGGCGCTGGTGAGTGCCGCGGCGCTCTGGCGCTCGAGCAGTCCCAGGCGGTGGCGGGCCAGACAGTGCGCGACGACGCCCTCGATCTCGATGAGCTCGAAGTCGTGCACCGCGGCCACCGTGATGACGAAGTCGAGTCTCGAGCCGTTGGGCACGAGGGCGGCGTTGTAGACGGGATCGTCGACGATGATCGCCTCGACGCCGTCGACCCCGAAGGTCGCCGTCAGGCGCTCGAGAATCGTGCCCAGACGGGCCATGTCGGTCGACGTACCGGCGACGCGAAAGGCGCCGCGCATGGCCTCGCCGAGGCGATGGCCCTGGCGTTCGATGCCCACGAGCGAGCGACGCAGGTCCCAGGCGTAGACGAGGGCAATGAGCAGCGCGAGCACCGGCAACCAGATGCTGACCGAAAAGAGCGCCGCGAGGACGACGACGGCGACGCCCACGGTGATCGAGGCCGGGATCTTTCGGCGGATCGCGAAGCGACGCAGGGCCGCGGCGTTGGCGTGGCGCTCTGCGGCCGAGGGCACGTAGGGGCTCTGCCAGGTCGGGTCGAGCACGGGGGCCACGTAGGGGGTCCCCTCTCGATGCTGTGACCGGCGCGAGCGCGGTCGATTCTTCGTCGCCACGCGAACAGGCTACCGGACGCGCGAAAATCCGCCCCGTGCCCGCTCATAGAGGCCCTCGTAGAGGTCCACCAGGTGCGCCATCGACCAGTTCAACGCGTGTGCGCGCGCCGCGGCGACGCTCTCGGGCGTGGCCGTGGCGAGCGCGCTCGCGATGGCCTCGGCGAGCGAGGCGGGATCCCCAGCGCGAAAGAGCGTCGCGTGGCCGCTCGCCGCCTCGCGATAGCCCTCGATGTCCGAGGCGACGACGGGCACGTCGCTCGCCATTGGCTCGAGGACGACGAGGCCGAAGCTCTCACCGTGGGTCGAAGCGGCCACCGCCACGCTGCAGCGGCGAAGGAGGGCACGCTTCTCCGCGTCGGCGAGCGCACCGAGGAAGCGAACGTGCTCATCACCCCTCGCCACGTCCTCGAGGCTCGCGCGCTCGGGTCCGTCGCCCACCACGCGAAGCCACCACGGTGACGCCGGGTGCGTCGCGTTATGGATCTGGATCGCGCGGATGACGTCGCCCGCGCCCTTTCTCGCCTCGAGGCGGCCCACGAAGATCACGTGCACGTCCTCGGGCACCTCGCGAGGAAAGGCGCGAAAGCGCTCCGCCTCGAAGCCGTTGAAGAGCACCTCGGGCGTGAGCGGCGTCGCCGCTCTCCACGTGGCGGCCGCGGCTGGCGAGACAGCGGCCGCGACGTCGATGCGCGCGGCGAGCGCCGCGAGGAGCGGACGGGACAGCGATAGGGCGGGACCCGATCCGCTGCGGTGAAACGTGGCGACCGCCGGCGCCCGGTGTCGCCACAGGTTCGACCATCCGATGAGCGGAGCGAAGGGCTCGTGGTAGTGCACGACGTCGGGGACGAAGGCCTCGATCTCGCGACGCGCCGCGAGGGCGGCCGCCGGGGACAGGGTCAGTGGGGCCTTCGAGCCGTTGGCCGGCAGCGAGAGTCGCGCGCCGAATCGCGCGACGCGAGCCGGCGTGTCGTAGTTCGCTCGATCATGCGAGTCGGGCGCCACCACCAGGACGTCGTGGTCGCGTCGCGCCAGCTCGCGACTCATGGCGAGGACCTGCTCTTGGACCCCGCCGGGCACCGAGAGGGCGTAGGGCGAGACCAGGGCGACGCGACTCACGTAAAGCGCTCTTCGAGCACGTGCCACTGCTCGGGTGCGCGCCGAATCAGCTCCTCGAGCTCGGTGGCGATCATCTGGGTCACTCGGGTCACGTCCGCGCTGAGTCGGCCCCCGCGCGCGATGTCAAGTGGTGGGCGCACGATCGCGTGGTGGTCAAGTCCCGGGCCCGAGTAGCACGCCGCGACCACGAGCGCCGCACCGGTTCGCAGGGCCAGGGTCGCCGGTCCGGCCGGCAGGGTGACGCGGCGTCCGAAGAACTCCACCTCGACGCCGTTGCCCTGGATGTCGCGGTCACAGAGCAGTCCGACGATGCCGCCCGCGCGAAGGCGCCCGAGCAGCACCGCACCGGCGCGCTCGTCGAGTGGGGCGATCTCGATGCCGATCTGGCGGCGCTTCTCGGCGAACCAGTCGAAGAGCTCGGGCGGATCGAGGACTTCGGCCACCGCGAGCATCGGCATACCCAGGCGCGCGAGGAAGGCGCCTCCCCACTCCCAGCTGCCCAGGTGCGGCAGGGCGACCACGACGCCCTTGCCGGCGGCGACGGCGGCGACGAGGTGCTCCTGGCCCTGGGTGATGGCAAAGCGCGAGGAGATGGTCGAGGGAGCCAGGGCCGGCAGCTTCGCGCTCTCGGCCCAGTACTGGGCGTAGCTGTCAAAGGACGCGGCCACCAGGCGCTCAACGCGCGCGGAGTCGGCGGGCTCGCCCACGACGACCGCCAAGTTCGCCGCGACGACGCGCCGCTTCTCGGCGCTCGCGCGATAGAAGATCCGCCCGCCCCAGCGCGCGAGGGCGCGATCGACCGACTCGGGCAGGGTCTCGAGCACCACTCCCGCGGCCCGAAAGAGGCCGACGCGCAGCCGTGGATTCATCAGTGACGCGACGAGCGCGTCAGGCGGCGCGGGCGGCGGCCGCTGTGCGCACGCGGACGGTACGCGGGGGTGCGCGCGGGCTCGGGACGGGCCGCTACCTGCCAGACCCGCCAGAACCTCCCGGCGGCGGTCATCGCCGTCAAGACGAGCATCAGCCAGAGGACCGGGATGAAGATCTGAGTCGCGAGCAGTCCCACGCCGAGCAGGATCATCCGCTCGGCGCGCTCCATCAGTCCGCCCTTGGCGCTGAGCCCGAGGCTCTCGGCCTTGGAGCGCTGATAGGAGATCATGAAGGTCGTCGTCAGGATCGCGAAGGGCAACAAGACGAGCTGGCCGTGGTGATGGGCCGTCAGGTAGTAGGCGACGCCGCCGAGCAACAGGGCGTCCGAGACCCGGTCGATCACCGAGTCAAAGAAGCTCCCGCGCTGGCTGGCGCGCTGGGACGCCTTGGCGACCGCGCCGTCGAGCATGTCGTGAAAGCCGGTCGCGGTCAGCAGCAAGATGGCGGCGTGGTGATAGCCCTCGGCGATGGCCCAGGCCGTCACGAAGGCGAAGACGAGTCCCGAGGCGGTCAGGGCGTCGGCGGAGAATCCGGCGCGCACGAGCCAGCGCCCCACCGGAGCGGTCGTCGCATCTATTCCCCTGCGGAATCTGCCGTCGAACATCAGGCCTCCGGTCTCTGGACGAGTCTACCGGTCACGGGCTCTCTCACGGGGCTGAGATCGCGGCGTGGACCTTGCGCCAGGTCGATTCCAGTGACTCGGGCAGGACCCGGGTTTCGCCGATCGTGGTCATGAAATTGGTGTCGCCGAGCCAGCGCGGCAGCGCGTGGGCGTGCAAATGCTGGGGAATCCCGGCTCCGCCGGCCTGACCCAGGTTCATCCCCACGTTCAGCCCGTCCGCGCCGTAGGCCGCCTTCAGGGCGAGGACCACGCGGCGCAGCGTGAGAAAGAGGTCGGCGTAGGACTCCTCACCCAGGTCCTCGAGGCCCGCGACGTGGGCGTAGGGCAGGATCAGCAGGTGTCCCGACCCGTAGGGAAAGGCGTTGAGGGCGACGTAGGTGTGCGACGAGCGCCACAGGACACCGGTGCTCTCATCGACCTCCTGGGTCGCCAGGGCGCAGAACACGCAGCCCTCGCTCGGCGTCGACGTGCCGGCGACGTACTGCTCGCGCCAGGCCGCCGAGAACCGCTCGAGGGGCATCAGTCGGCGTCGGGTCGCCCGTGGGCGAGGATCTCGGCGTGCAGCGCGGTCGCAAAGTCGCTCAGGCTCACTCCGCGCGAGGGATCGTTCGAGCCGCGCGCGTTCACCCCCAGCGTCCCGCTCGCCACGTCGTCGTCTCCCACGACCAGAACGTAGGGGATCTTCTCCATCTTGGCGCGCCGGATCCGCGCCCCGAGGGGCTCGTTCGCGGGCTCGACACCGACGCGCACGCCCGACTCCTTCAGCTGGGCGGCCACGTCGCGCGCGTAGTCATCGTGGTCGTTGCGCACGCCCAGCACGCGCACCTGTTCGGGCGCGAGCCACGTCGGCAGGTTGCCGGCGTAGTGCTCGAGCAGCACGCCGAAGAATCGCTCGATCGAGCCGAAGAGCGCGCGGTGCAGCATGATCGGGCGGTGGCGCTGGTTGTCGGCGCCCACGTACTCGAGGTCGAAGCGCTCGGGGTGGTTGAAGTCGCACTGGATCGTCGAGAGCTGCCAGGTGCGCCCGATCGCGTCGCGCACGTCGATGTCGATCTTGGGTCCGTAGAAGGCGGCGTCGCCCTTCTTGATCTGGTACTCGAGGCCGAAGCGCTCGAGGGCGCCCCTGAGCGCATCGGTCGACTTCTCCCAGATCTCGTCGGTTCCGACGTACTTCTCGGGGTCCTTGGTCGAGAGGTTCGCCGTGAACTCGCTAAATCCGAAGGCGCGCAGCACGTCCATCACGAAGCCCAGCAGCGAGATGATCTCCTCTTGGAGCTGGTCCTCGGTGCAGTAGATGTGGCTGTCGTCCTGGGTGAAGCCGCGGATGCGCATCAGCCCGTGCAGGGTGCCGGCGCGCTCGTAGCGATAGACCGTGCCGAGCTCGAAGAGCCGCAGGGGAAGCTCGCGGTAACTGCGGGCCCGGCTGCGAAAGATCAGGCAGTGCATCGGGCAGTTCATCGGCTTCATGTAGTAGGTCCCGTTGTCCATCTCCATGGGCGGGTACATGCCGTCTTTGTAGAAGCCGAGGTGACCGGAGGTCTCAAAGAGCCGCGCGTTGGCCAGGTGGGGCGTGACGACGAACTCGTAGCCGCCCTCTAGGTGGCGCGCCCGGCTGAAGTCCTCCATCTGCTTGCGCACGATGCCCCCGCGCGGGTGCCACACGGCCAGTCCCCCGCCCAGCTCGCTGGGAAAGCTCAGCAGGTCGAGCTCGGTCGCCAGACGACGGTGGTCGCGCTTCTCGGCCTCTTCAAGCTGGTGCAGGTGGGCCGCGAGGGCCTCCGCCGACTCCCAGGCCGTGCCATAGACGCGCTGGAGCTGGGGCCGCTTCTCGTCGCCGCGCCAGTAGGCCCCGGCGACGCGCATCAGTTTGAAGTGGCCCAGGCGCTTCGTCGAGGGCACGTGCGGTCCCCGGCACAGGTCGACGAATCCCTCGGAGTTGGCGTAGACCGAGACGACGGAGCCGGCCGCAACCTCGCCCAGGTCCTCGTCGTCGTCGGCGCCCTCTTTGACCTTGGTGATGATCTCGATCTTGAAGGGCTGCTCGGCGAAGAGCGCGAGGCCCTCGTCGATGGACATCTCGCGACGGGTAAAGGGCTGGTCCTCGCTGACGATCTCGCGCATGGTGGCCTCAATGCGCGCGAGGTCCTCGTCGGTGAAGTGGGCCCCGCCGGGCAGCTCGAAGTCGTAGTAGAAGCCGTTCTCGATGGCCGGGCCGATCGCGTACTTCGCCCCGGGCCAGAGCCGCGTGACCGCCTGGGCCATCACGTGGGCGCTCGAGTGGCGCAGGATCTCCCGGCCGTCGTCGCTCGCGGGCGTGACGATGCCCACGTGGGCGCCGTCGGGCACCGTCGCCGAGAGGTCGCTCAAGACGCCGTTGAGTCGCGCGGCCAGGGCGTCTTTGGCGAGGCGTGCGCCAATGGAGGCCGCGACGTCGGCCGCGGTCGAGTCCGCGGGCAGGGTTTTGTGGGAACCGTCAGGAAGAACGACGTCAATCTCGGCCATGGCTGCCCTTCATGCCCTACAGAGTAACGCCGAGCAACGCCGCGGCCGAAGCGACGTTGAAGCCGGCGTGGGCCGCGTCGTCGATCGCGCGAACGGCCCCCGGCGTGTCGAGGTCGTCGTCGAGCGCGCCGCGAACGTCTTCGAGCACGTTGCCGCCGCGACCCGAGGTCAGCGTCGTGCGCCACGTCGCCAGTCGCGCCACCGCGGTGCTGAGCAGCTCGTCGCGCCACTCCCAGTCCTCGCGGTAGTGCTGATCAAGCAGGGCCAGACGGACCGCCGCGGGCTCGGCGGCGGCCACGAGGTCGCCCACGAAGACGAGGTTGCCGAGGGACTTGGACATCTTCGTGCCGTCGAGGCCCACCAGGCCCACGTGGAGCCAGTGCTTGACGAAGGCGGTGCCGGTGACCGCCTCGCTCTGGGCCGCTTCGCACTCGTGGTGAGGAAAGGCCAGGTCGCGCCCACCGCCGTGCACGTCGAGGGTCTCGCCGAGGTCGCGCAGCGCGAGCGCCGAGCACTCGATGTGCCATCCCGGCCGGCCGGCGCCCCAGCGAGACTCCCAGGCCGGCTCGTCCTCGAGCGAGGGCTGCCACAGGACGAAGTCGAGGGGGTTGCGCTTGCGCGGATCCTCGGGCCGTCCGCCGTGGGTCGCCGCGAGCTCCAGCATCGCCGCGTGGCTCTCGTGACTGACCTGGCCGAAGCGGGGGAACTTCGCGACCTCGAAGTAGACGTAGCCGTCGACCTGGTAGGCGAGCCCCGCGTCGAAGGTCTGGCCGATCAAGGTCAGGATCTCGGGAATGGCCCCGGTGGCGCGCGGCTCGCTGTAACAGGCGAGCAGGTTGAGGTGCGCCATGTCGCGTTCGAACTTGGCCATCTCCTGAGCCGCCAGGTCCAGGTAGTTCACGCCCAGCTCACGGGCCTTGCGCAAGAGGTCGTCGTCGACGTCGGTGACGTTGCGCACGCAGCGCGTCTCGAGTCCCTGATCGCGCAGTCGCCGCTGGAGGACGTCAAAGGTCAGGTACACGTAGGCGTGTCCGAGGTGCGCCGAGTCATAGGGCGTGATGCCACAGCTGTACATCGTGACGATCGGCCCCGCTTCGAGGGGGTAGGTGCCGCGCCGGGCCGTGTCGTAGAGCTGCATCAGTTCGTCAGCCCCGCGAGTGTGACGTAGCTGTGAGCCTTGTGGCGGATGTTGATCGAGATGCACACGGCCGTGAAGGCCTCGACCGCGCTCGCGAGAGAGGTCGTGCCCGCGATGACCGCGCGCAGCCCGGGCATCTCGTTGACCAGTGACTCGACGCGGGTGCGCGCCTCGGCGTCGTCGCCGAAGATGACGACGTCGGCGGCGAGTCCGCTCTCGAGGTTCTCCATCTCGCTGGCCGGCAGGTGGTGAAAGGCGCCCACGACCTGACTCGAGGGCAGCGTCGCGGCAATCTGGGCGGCCATCGATCCGCGCGGCGGATAGAGCGGCAGCATCTCGCGGCCCTCCTTGGCCAGGGCGTTCACCATCGAGATCACCACCTTGCCCGCGAGGGCGTCGCGCAGGGCGCGCACGGTGGCGACCGCCGAGTCCCACGGTGTCGCCACCACCACGATCTCGCAGTTTGCGGCCTCGTCGTTGCTCGCGCCACTGATCGACGGAGCCAGAAGCTCGCTGGCGACCAGCGCGGCGCGCTCGGCGTCGCGCGAGCCCAGTACGACGTCATGACCCGCGGCGGCCAGTCGCACCGCGACGCCCCGGCCCGCCGGTCCCGTTCCTCCGAGTATGCCCACAGTCGTCATCGTCGTCCCCGTAGAAAGAAGTGTCGAGAGTACGCTAACAAGATGGCACTTCTCTCTGTTCACCGCATCCTGATCACCGGTGTTCTGACCGACGACTCCCTCGCCTACGGGATCGCCCAG
>DATIVP010000073.1:0-2227 GCA_035465755.1 Acidimicrobiales bacterium
TCGATCGCGGCCTCGACCGTCCAGCGTCCCTCGCCCGAGTCCGAGACCCGTCCGTCGAATTCGGCGAGCTCGGGCGAGCGCGACAAGGCGTCGGCCGTCAGGTCCATCAGCCACGAGGAGATGACCGAGCCGTGGCGCCACACCTCGGCCACGTCGGCCAGGTCGATGTCGTAGGAGTAGTACTCGGGATGCGCGAGTGGCGTCGTCTCGGCGTCCGCCGCGGACTCTCGCAGGCCGACGTTGGCGTTCTTAATGATGTTGAGACCCTCGGCGATCGAGGCCATCATCCCGTACTCGACGCCGTTGTGGACCATCTTCACGAAGTGCCCGGCGCCGTGGGGGCCGCAGTGCAGGTATCCCTCGTCGGCCGTCCCGCGAGTGGCGCGCCCCGGTGTGGGATCGACGCCGTCGGACCCGGGAGCGATCGACTGAAAGATCGGGTCCAGTCGCGCGACCACGTCGTCCTCGCCGCCGATCATCAGGCTGAAACCGCGCTCGAGGCCCCAGACGCCGCCGCTCGTGCCGCAGTCGACGTAGTGGATGCCGTGGGGGGCGAGCTGGGCCGCGCGCGCGATGTCGTCGTGGTAGTAGGAGTTGCCGCCGTCGATCACGACGTCGCCGGGTGAGAGGTGGCGCACTAGCTCGTCGAGCGCCCCCTGGGTGAGGGCCGCGGGCAGCATCAGCCAGACCGCGCGCGGCGCGCGCAGCGTCGCAGCGAGGTTCGCCAGGGACGTCGCGCCCTCGACGCGTTCGCCCACCAGGGACGTCACCGCCTCGGCGTTGACGTCGTAGACGACGCACGAGTGTCCGTCACGGGTGACGCGGCGCACGAGGTTCGCCCCCATGCGTCCGAGCCCCACCATCCCCAATTGCATCGGCGTACTGGTCGTCATGGACCCTCCTGGTTGAGGCGTCGGTAGCGCTCGATGAGAGCGTTGGTCGATGAGTCGTGGCTGAGCGCGCCGTCGGCGCCGGCGAGCTCGGGGACGATGCGCGCGGCGAGCACCTTGCCAAGTTCCACGCCCCACTGGTCGAAGGAGTCGATGTCCCAGATCGCGCCCTGGGTGAAGACCGAGTGCTCGTAGAGGGCGATCAGGCTGCCGAGCACTCGCGGGGTGAGCAGGTCGGCCAGGATCACGGTGCTCGGGCGGTTGCCCTCCATCACCCGGTGGGCGACCTCGTGCTCGGCCACTCCCTCCGCGCGCACTTCGGCGGCGGTCTTGCCGAAGGCGAGGGCCTCGGCCTGGGCGAAGACGTTCGCGGTGAGAATCGCGTGGTGATCACCCAACGGGTTGAGACTGCGCGCGAAGCCGATCAGATCCACGGGCACGATCGTCGTGCCCTGGTGCAGGAGCTGGTAGAAGCTGTGCTGGCCGTTGGTCCCCGGCTCGCCCCAGTAGATCGGACCCGTCTGGTGGCTCACCGGCGCGCCCTCGCTGGTCACGTGCTTGCCGTTGGACTCCATGGTCAGCTGCTGGAGGTAGGCGGGAAGGCGCCTCAAGTACTGGTCGTACGGCATGACCCCGACCGTGGGGAACTCCAGGAAGTTGCGGTTCCACACCGCGAGCAGGCCCAGCAGCACCGGCAGGTTCTCCTCGAGGGGAGCCGTGTGAAAGTGCACGTCCATCTGGTGGAAGCCCGCGAGGAGTTCATTGAAGGCGTCGGGGCCAATCGCGATCATCGTGGAGAGGCCGATCGCCGAATCCATCGAGTAGCGCCCGCCGACCCAGTCCCAGAAGCCGAACATGTTCGACGGATCGATGCCGAACTCGGCGACTCGTTGCGCGTTGGTCGACACCGCGACGAAGTGGCGCGCGACCGCCTCGTCCGCTCCGAGCTGGTCCACGAGCCAGGCGCGAGCCGATCGCGCGTTCGTGAGCGTCTCGAGGGTTCCGAAGGTCTTCGACGAGACGATGAACAGCGTCTCTCGCGCGTCAAGGTCGCGCACTGCCTCGACGAAGTCGGTGCTGTCGACGTTCGAGACGAATCGAAACGTCAACCCGCGCTGGCTATAGAAGCGCAGTGCCTCGTAGGCCATCACCGGACCGAGGTCCGAGCCGCCGATGCCGATGTTGACGACGTTGGCGATGGGCCTTCCCGTGTAACCCGTCCACTCGCCCGAGCGGACCTGGGAGGAGAACCTCGCCATTCGTTCGAGGACCTCGTGAACCTGGGCGACGACGTCGACGCCGTCAACGAACAGTGGCTCACCTCTCGGCATGCGCAG
>DATIVP010000074.1:0-1512 GCA_035465755.1 Acidimicrobiales bacterium
TCGCCATCTCACGGGTGCGCGGCGTGCGACTCCCACCGCGCGGGGTGGTGTGGTTCCACCTCGCGGTCGTCGCGGTGATCTTTAACGTCGGCCCAGGAATCCTCTTCGCCTTCGCCGAGAGCCGATCGACGTCGATCCTGGCGGGACTGGTGAACTCTCTCACCCCGCTCACCTCGCTCTTCTTCATCTCCGTGGTCTTTCGCGACGAGCCGGTGACGAGGGGCCAAGTCCTTGGTATGGGGGTGGGTCTCATCGGCGTCGTCGTCCTCCTCGGCGTCTGGCGCGGCGTGGGCGCGACGTCGTGGGAAGCGGTGGCGGCGCTCGGCCTCGCGGTCAGCTTGTACGGCATCACCTTCCCCTACATCCGCCGCCATCTCACGCCCCGAGGACTCTCGCCGTCGTCGCTCGCGAGCGCGCAAATGCTGCTCGCGACGATCTTCCTCGCTCCGGCGTTCGTCGCCGACGGCTTCAACGGGCGCCCTCCCACCACGGCGTCGATCGTCAGCCTTCTTCTCCTCGGCGCCATCGGCAGTGGTTTCGCCTACATGTGGAACTTCGAGGTCATCGCGGCGGCCGGCGGCGCCACGGCGAGCACGGTCACCTATCTCACACCGGTAGTGGCGATCATCGCCGGCGTCACGATCTTGCACGAGCCCCTGCAGTGGTTCGAGCCGATCGGCGGCGCGATCGTGCTGCTCGGAGCCGCGATCGGGCAAGGTCGACTGCGACGCCGGCGACTGACGGGCCTTCGGTCAGCGGATCCGCCCCGGTAGACTGGTCCAAGCCCTACGGGGCGCGCGGGTGTAGCTCAATGGTAGAGCTCCAGCCTTCCAAGCTGGCCATGCGGGTTCGATTCCCGTCACCCGCTCTCGGCGGTTTCCCCGAATCGTCAATGATTGCATGGCTTCTCGGTTGACCACCAGTGACCGCCAGACACCGTGAGTGTCCCCCGTGGAGTGCCAAATGGTGCCCGTTAGTGCCCATGTAGTGCCCGTGGAGTGCCCAACCGAGGCCCCTCCGAGCCCCTCAAACTGCGATGCTGGAGCGGTGACGAAGCTTCTCGCCAAGTTCGGTCGCGTTGCGATCGGGCTGTCCCTTGCGCTTGGTCTGATTCTCATGAGCGCCGTTGCCATGGTGGCGAGCGCCCCCGAGGCCGGGTCGACGACGAGCGACATGACGTCACCCGTGTCGGCGTTCTTTCTGCCCTCAGGTGAGGGTTGGATCGTGTCGGGGAACCGCTGCTCGACACACCTCTGCATCACGGTGAAGAGAACCATGAATGGTGGGCGCTCGTGGAGTTCTCTGCCTCTGCCTTTGCGTCTTCGCACGGACGCGAGTCAGGTGGGGACGTATTTCCCCCTCGTTCAACAGAACATCTTCTTCGCGAATGCGAAGAACGGCTGGATCTACGGATCGAGGTCGCCTGCTGGATCGGGAGCGGAGACCTTCACCGTTCCCAACGCGGACATCTGGTCGACTCATGACGGTGGAGCAACCTGGTCCACGCTCAAT
>DATIVP010000075.1:0-5423 GCA_035465755.1 Acidimicrobiales bacterium
TCGACGATCGGGGTCATCCCGCTCGACGCGATCTTCTCGCCGGTGCGCCGGGTCAGCTTCGAGGTCGAGCCCGTGCGCGTCGAGCAGTCCAAGGACTTCGACCGCCTGGTCATCGAGATCGAGACCGACGGATCGATCAGCCCGCGTGAGGCGCTGGCCTCGGCCGGCAAGACGTTGGGCTCGCTGGTGGACCTCATCGGCAGCTTCGACGAGGAGGCGCCCGCCCTCGAGCTCGGCGACGTGGGCACGGCCCAGGCCGCCGCGAGCGAGTTGGACATCCGCATTGAGGAACTCGGTCTCACCGAGCGCTCGCGCAACTGCTTGAAGCGCGCGGGCATCAACACGGTCGCCCAGCTGATCAACGCGACTGAGCGCGACTTGACTTCGATCACCAACTTCGGTGCGACGTCGTTGAAGGACGTCACCGACCGTCTTGACGAGCGCGGCCTCTCGCTGCGCGTGGAGGACTGACATGCGTGGGACCCCGACCCGTGGGCGCCGCTTCGGCGGCGACAGCGCTCACCAGAAGGCGATGATGGGCAACCTGGTCGCCTCGATGATCGCGGCCGAGTCCATCGTGACGACCGAGGCCAAGGCCAAGGCCCTGCGCCCGATCGTCGAGAAGGTCGTCACGGCGGCCAAGAACTCACCGGAGGGTTCGGTGCACGCCCAGCGTCGCGTCGTGGCCTTCATCCGTGACCAGGACATGGCCCACAAGCTCTTCGCCGAGATCGCGCCGCGCTACGTGGAGCGCCCGGGTGGTTACACCCGGATCCTCAAGCTCGGCCCGCGCCAGGGCGACAACGCGCCGATGGCGCGCATCGAGTTCGTCTGAGCCGTGGCCACCTCGCGGTGGCGTCTCGATCTCGCCTACGACGGCGCCGCGTTCGCCGGTTTCGCCGTTCAGCCTGATCGCACCACCGTCGTCGGCGACCTGCGCGCGGCGATCGCGCGCAGCCTGCAGCTCGACGACGAGCCCTTCCTGGTGGGCGCCGGGCGAACCGACGCCGGCGTGCACGCCTTTGCCCAGGTGGTCTCTTTCGACCTGCCCGAGGCCGCCCTCGATGACGCGCTGCTCGAGCGCTTCACGCGCTCGCTCAACGCACAGCTTCGCGGGCGCGTACTGGTCACGCGGGCCTTACGGGTGCCGGACGACTTCAGCGCGCGCCACGACGCGCTGTGGCGCAGCTACCGCTACCTGGTGGCGCCGTCGCCGTCTCTCGTCGCGCTGGAATCGATCGCCTGGTCCGTGGGAGGCGAGATCGATCTCGCCGCGATGAACGAGGCCAGCGCCCTCGTCCACGGTGAGCACGACTTTCGTGCGTTCTGCAAGCGACCGGCCGACAAGGGTCCCGACGAGCCACTCGTGCGCAACGTGTTCGAGGCGAGCTGGAGGGTCGAACCCGACGCGCTGCGCCTCTCGCCCTCGGGCGAGCCCTTCTACGTCTTCTCGATTCGCGCGAAGGCGTTCTGCCACAACATGGTGCGCCGCCTCGTCTCGAGCCTCGTGGCCGTGGGCCAGGGGCGCCTGCGCGCCGAGGACATCACGGCCCGCCTCGAGACGCACTCGGGGGTGGGTCTGCCCGCACCGGCGCCCGCCGCCGGGCTCGCGCTCACCGCGGTGGGCTACGAGGCCGCACACGGCGGACCGGCCGGGGGTTCGACGGGCCCTCGGTAGGATTCCGGCCATGACGACTCTCGCCGGCTTCCCCCTCGATGACCTCGATCCCGCGCGGCGTCCCCAGGACGACCTCTTTCGCCACGTGAACCAGCGCTGGATCGACGCCACGCCGATTCCCGAGGACAAGGCCAGTTACGGCACCTTCTGGATGCTGGCCGAGGGCGCCGAGGCGGCCGTTCGCGACATCCTCGAAGAGGCCCGCACCGCGCCGGCCACTCCCGAGGCGAAGAAGATCGGCGAGCTCTACGCGAGCTTTCTCGACGAGCAGCGCGTCGAGTCCCTCGGGGCGAGCCCGCTCGCGCCTCGCCTGGCGGCGGTGGCCGACGTGGGAACCATTGAGGAGTTCGCGCGCCTGGTGGGCGCGTTCGAGCGCGAAGGCCTAGCCGGCTTCTACCACCTGTGGGTCGAGACCGATCCCGGCAACCCGGATCGCAACCTGGTGATGATGGACCAGGGCGGCCTCTCGCTGCCCGACGAGAGCTACTACCGCGAGGAGCACTTCGGCGACGTGCGCGCGGCCTTCGTTTCCCACGTCGAGCGTGTCCTGACCCTGGCGGGACTGTCGGACGCGCCCGCGCGCGCGGCGCGCGTCATGGACCTCGAGACGGCCCTCGCGGCGGGGCACTGGGACAACGTGGCCTCGCGCGACGCCGAGAAGACGTACAACCTGCGACCCTTCTCCTCCGTCGTCGCGGCGGCCGGCGATGTCCTCGACGTCTGGGCCAGGGCGTTGGGTGCGCAGTCCGCCCTCGAGGAGGTCGTCGTGCGCCAGCCGAGCTTCAGCGAAGCCCTCGGCGCGCTGCTCGACGACGAGCACCTTGTCGCCTGGAAGGACTGGTTGGCCTACCAGGTGGTGCGCGCGGAGTCGCCCTACCTCTCGAGCGCCTTCGTCGAGGCGAACTTCGACTTCTACGCGCGCACCCTCACCGGTCAGCCCGAGATGCGCGCGCGCTGGAAGCGGGGAGTCTCCCTGGTCGAGGGCGCGATGGGCGAGGCGGTTGGGCGCCTCTACGTCGAACGCCACTTCGCCGCCAGCGCGCGAGCGGGCATGGACGAGCTGGTGGCCAACCTCGTCGAGGCCTACCGGCGCTCGATTGCGGGCCTGACCTGGATGGGCGAGGCGACGCGCCAGCGCGCTCTTGAGAAGCTGGACGCGTTCACGCCCAAGATCGGCTACCCGGCGCGCTGGCGCGACTACTCGGGCCTGGCGATCGACGCCACGGACCTGGTGGGCAACGTGCGCGCGGCCGCGGCCTTCGAGTTCGCGCGCCAGCTGGCCAAGGTCGGTGCGCCGGTGGACCGCGACGAGTGGTTCATGACCCCCCAGACGGTGAACGCCTACTACAACCCCGGCATGAACGAGATCGTCTTTCCCGCCGCGATCCTGCAGCCGCCGTTCTTCGACGAGAAGCGCGACGACGCGTTCAACTACGGGGCAATCGGCGCGGTGATCGGACATGAGATCGGCCACGGCTTCGACGACCAGGGATCGAAGTTCGACGGATCGGGTCGCCTCGCCGACTGGTGGGACGACGCCGACCGGGCGGCCTTCGAGGCGCGCACCAAGGTTCTGATCGAGCAGTACGACGCGCTGGTGCCCGAGGGGGTGGACCAGCACGTCAACGGGGCCCTCACCATTGGCGAGAACATCGGCGACCTCGGGGGCCTGGGCATCGCGTGGGAGGCCTACCAGATCTCCCTGGGCGGGGCCCCGGCCCCGGTGATCGACGGACTCTCCGGCGCCCAGCGGTTCTTCCTCGCCTGGGCGCTCGCCTGGCGCGACGTGTCGCGGCCCGAGCGCACCCTGCAACTGCTGGCGATCGATCCCCACAGCCCCCCGGAGTTCCGCTGCAACCAGATCGTGCGCAACCTCGATCCCTTCTACGAGGCCTTCGGGGTCGCCCCGGGGGACCGCCTGTGGCTCGATCCGGGTCAGCGGGTGACCATCTGGTAGGGATTTCGGGCGAACTTGCCGACGGGACCCGAAAGTTTGTAGGCTAGAGAGTCCCCTGGGCGCCACGCCGCGCCCGGACGTTTCGTAAGGAAGAGTTGTGCGCACCTACACACCGAAGGCCCAGGACATCACGCGCGAGTGGCACGTCATCGACGCCGAGGGCCTCGTGCTCGGGCGCGTCGCGACGGTCGCCGCGTCACTGCTGCGCGGCAAGCACCGCACCTACTTCGCCCCCCACGTCGACACGGGCGACTTCGTCATCATTGTCAACGCCGAGAAGGTCGTCGTGACCGCCAACAAGGCCGAGCAGAACTTCGCCTACCGCCACTCGGGCTACCCGGGCGGCCTGCGCTCGACCTCGTGGAAGACCCTGCTCGCCGAGGACCCGGTGGCCCTCGTGCACGACGCGGTCAAGGGCATGGTGCCCAAGAACCGCCTGGGCCGCGCCCAGATGGGCAAGCTCTTCGTCTACGCCGGAAGCGCGCACCCGCACGCCGCCCAGCAGCCCGCCTCGTTCGACACCTCGGCGATTCGCCGCGGCTAAGGAGACCTCCGTGACCAGCCCTCTCACCCAGACGACCGGACGACGCAAGGAGGCGGTGGCGCGCGTTCGCCTGCGCCCCGGCACCGGCACGATCACCATCAACTCGCGCGCCTTCGACAATTACTTCACCTCGGCGACCCACCGCCAGATGGTGATGGAACCGCTTCGTCTCATCGACGCGCAGCAGACCTACGACATTGACGCCACCATCGAGGGTGGCGGGGTGGCCGGTCAGGCCGGCGCCCTGCGCCTGGGGATCGCCCGCTCGCTGCTCGAGATCGACGACGCGTCGCGCGGCACGCTCAAGAAGGCCGGACTCCTCACGCGTGACGCGCGCAAGAAGGAAACCAAGAAGTACGGCCTCAAGAAGGCCCGCAAGGCGCCGCAGTACTCCAAGCGCTAATGGTCGCCGCCGTGCGATTCGGCACGGACGGGATCCGGGGACGGGCCCACGACGAAGTAACGGTCGACGTCGCCTACCGGCTCGGCTGGGCCGTGGCCCAGGTGCTGGCCACGACGGTCTACGTCGGCTACGACACCCGCGAGAGCTCGCCCGAGCTGGCCGCGGCCGTGCTCGCGGGCCTCTCGGCCGGCGGCGCGCCGGCGATGAACCTCGGACTCTTCACGACGCCGGGAGTCGCGGTCATCGCCAGCCAACGTCACGGGGCCGGTGTCGTCGTCTCGGCCTCGCACAATCCGTACTACGACAACGGACTCAAGGTCCTCGGCGTCGGTGGCGCGAAGCTCGACGTGGCGACCGAGGAGGCCATCACCGCGGCCCTGGCCCGCGCGCCGGGTCCGAGCGCCCCGGCCGTGGCGGTGCCGGTTGACCTGGGTGCCGAGGACGAGTACCTCGATCACCTGCGCGCTCTCGTGCCGGTGGACCTGAGAGGTTTGCACCTGGTCGTCGACTGCGCGAACGGCGCGGCGAGCCACGTCGCGCCCGCCCTCTTCTCCGGAACCGGAGCGCGCCTCACCGTGCTCCATGACCGACCCGACGGACGCAACATCAACGAGGGCTGCGGCTCAACCGACGTGAGCGACCTCGTCGCCACGGTCCTCGCCCTGGGGGCGGACCTCGGACTGGCCTTCGACGGCGACGCCGACCGTCTCGTGGCGGTCGACCCCCGCGGCCACGTGCGTGACGGCGACGACCTGATGGTGCTCTTCGCGCTCGATCGCGCGTCGCGCGGCGAGCTCGGCGGCGGCCTCGTCGTGACGACGATGAGCAACCTCGGCCTGCG
>DATIVP010000076.1:0-7002 GCA_035465755.1 Acidimicrobiales bacterium
CAGAGCCTCGAGAAGTACGGGCGCGACCTCACCACGTTGGCCCGCACCGGCAAGCTGGACCCGGTCATCGGGCGCGACGACGAGATCCGCCGGGTCATTCAGGTCCTCTCGCGGCGCACCAAGAACAACCCGGTCCTCATCGGAGAGCCGGGCGTGGGCAAGACGGCCATCGTCGAGGGGTTGGCCCTGCGCATCGTCGAGGGCGACGTGCCCGAGAGCCTGCGCGACCGGCGCCTGATCGCGCTCGACCTCGCCTCGATGGTGGCCGGCGCGAAGTACCGCGGCGAGTTCGAAGAGAGACTCAAGGCGGTCTTAAAGGAGATCGAGGACGCCCAGGGCGAGGTCATCACCTTCATCGACGAGCTGCACACGATCGTCGGCGCCGGGGCGAGCGAGGGCTCCATGGACGCGGGCAACATGATCAAGCCGCTGCTCGCGCGCGGCGAACTGCGCCTCATCGGCGCGACGACGCTCGACGAGTATCGCCAGTACATCGAAAAGGACGCGGCGCTCGAGCGGCGCTTCCAGCAGGTCTTCGTCGGCGAACCCACGATCGAAGACACCGTCGCGATCCTGCGCGGTCTCAAGGAGCGCTACGAGGTGCACCACGGCGTGCGCATCCAGGACGCCGCGATCGTGGCCGCGGTCACACTCTCGCAGCGTTACGTGGCCAACCGCTTCCTGCCCGACAAGGCGATCGACCTGATGGACGAGGCCGCCTCGAAGCTGCGCATCGAGATCGACTCCATGCCCACCGAGCTCGACGTCGTGATCCGGCGCATCCGCCAGCTCGAGATCGAGCGGGTGGCCCTGGCCGCCGAGACCGACGCGGCCAGTCGCGACCGGCTCGAAGTCCTCGACGCCGAGCTCGCCGAGCAGCGCGAGAAGTCCGACGCGCTGGCCGCGCGCTGGCAGGCCGAGCGCACCGTCATCCAGAAGATCCAAGACGCCAAGGGCGAGCTCGAGGACAAGCGCGCCGAGGCCGAGCGCCTGGAACGTGCCGGCGACCTCGCCGGGGCGTCGGCCCTGCGCTATGGCACCGTGCCCGAGCTCGAGCGCACGATCGAGGCCGCGACGGCCGAGCTCGCCGACCTCCAGGCCCACGGGGCGTTCCTGAAAGAGGAGGTCGACGCCGAGGACATCGCCGAGGTCGTCAGCCGCTGGACCGGCGTGCCGGTGTCGAAACTCTTAGAGGGCGAAGTCGACAAGCTCCTGCGCATGGAAGAGCTGCTGCACAGCCGCGTCGTGGGCCAGGACGAGGCGGTCACCGCCGTCGCTAACGCCATCCGGCGCTCTCGCGCCGGGCTGGGCGATCCCCACCGCCCGATCGGGTCGTTCCTCTTCCTCGGGCCCACCGGAGTGGGCAAGACCGAGCTCGCTCGCGCGCTCGCCGAGTTCCTCTTCTACGACGAGTCGGCGATGGTGCGCATCGACATGAGCGAGTACATGGAGAAGTTCTCGGTCAGCCGCCTCGTGGGCGCGCCCCCGGGATACGTCGGCTACGAGGAGGGTGGACAGCTCACCGAGTCGGTCAGGCGTCGTCCCTACGCGGTGGTGCTGCTCGACGAGATCGAAAAGGCCCACCCCGACGTCTTCAACATCCTCCTACAGGCCCTCGACGACGGCCGCCTCACCGACGGCCAGGGGCGCACGGTGGATTTCACCAACGTGGTCTTCATCATGACGAGCAACCTGACGGGCGACCCGAGCGAGTTCTTCCGCCCCGAGTTCGTGAATCGCATCGACGAGATCATCCGCTTCCGCTCCCTCGACGAGACCGACCTCGCGGTCATCGTGGGCATCCAGCTGGGACGACTTCGCCGGCGCCTGGCCGAACGGCGCCTGAGTCTGGACGTCACGCCGGGCGCGGCGGCGCTGCTCGCCCACGAGGGCTTCGACCCGCACTTCGGCGCGCGACCCTTGAAGCGCGTGATCCAGCGACGCGTCGAGGACCCGCTCGCCCTGAAGGTCCTCGACGGGTCCTATCGCGACGGTGACACGATCACAGTGGACGCGCGCGACGGCCAGCTCGTCTTCACCTAAGGGTCAAATTCGCTCTGGGGTAGGATTGGCCGTAGGCCAACTCGAGGAGCGCCGTGCCCGCAACAGTCGTAGTCGGAACGCAGTGGGGCGACGAGGGCAAGGGCAAACTCACCGACCTGCTCGCGCGCGAGATGGACGTCGTGGTGCGCTACCAGGGCGGACACAACGCCGGGCACCGCATCGTCGTGGGCGGCGAGGCCTTCGCCCTGCAACTCGTCCCTTCGGGCGTGCTCTATTCTCACATCACGCCGGTGATCGGCAACGGCGTCGTCGTCGACCCCAAGGTTCTCCTCGACGAGGTCGATACCCTGACGGCCAAGGGCGTCGACTGCTCGCGCCTCCTGGTGTCGGGTAACGCGCACCTGATCATGCCCTACCACCAAGAGCTCGATCGCCTGACCGAGCGCTTCCTCGGCAAGAACGCGCTCGGCACCACGAAGCGCGGCATCGGTCCGGCCTACGCCGACAAGTCCGCGCGCGTGGGCCTGCGCGTTCAGGACCTGCTCGATCCCAAGATCTTTCGCCAGAAGCTCGACGTCGTCTTGCACGAGAAGAACCTGATCCTTTCCAAGGTCTACAACCGATTGCCGATGAAGGCCGACGAGATCGCCGAGAAGTACCTCGACGTCTATGCGCCCCGCCTCGCGCCGATGATCGCCGACACCGTCACCTACGTCCACGACGCGCTGGCCAACGGCAAGCGGATCCTGCTCGAGGGCGCGCAGGCGACGTTCCTCGACCTCGACCACGGGACCTACCCCTTCGTCACGTCGTCGAACCCGGTCGCCGGCGGCGCCGCGACGGGTTCGGGACTTGGCCCGCGCGACCTCACCCGCATCGTCGGCATCGCCAAGGCCTACATCACCCGCGTGGGCGCCGGACCCTTCCCGACCGAGCTCGACGGCGAGATGGGCGACCTGCTCGTCGAGCGCGGCCACGAGTTCGGCACCAACACCGGTCGCCGCCGGCGCGTCGGTTGGTTCGACGCGGTGATGGCCCGCCAGGCGGTGCGCCTCAACTCGCTGAGCGAGATCGCGATCACCAAGCTCGACGTGCTCGACACTCTCGAGGAGATCAAGGTCTGCGTCGCCTACGAGGCCAACGGCGTGCGCTACGAGTACCCGCCCTATCACCAGTCGGTGCTGCACGACGTCACGCCGATCTACGAGTCGGTGCCCGGCTGGCGGAGCGACCTGACCCGCTTCACCCGCTTCGAGGACCTGCCGAGCGAGGCGCGCGACTACGTGGCCTTCCTGCGCGAGGCCATCGGGGTGCCCATCGCGACCGTCGGCGTGGGGCCCGGGCGCGAGCAGTTCGTCCGTCCGTGACCCGCGTCGTCGTCGTCGGCTCCGGCGCGCGCGAGCACGCCCTCGCCCTCGCCCTCGCCTCGCGCGCCGAGGTCGTCGTCACCCCGGGAAACGTCGGCATCGCCGCGCACGGGATCACCTGTTCGAACGGCCCCGTCGCCGACCTCGGAGCGGACCTCGTCGTGGTCGGCCCCGAGCAGCCACTCGTCGAAGGTCTCGCCGACGAATTGCGGGCCAAGGGTGTGGCGGTCCTCGGGCCCGGACGCGACGGCGCGCGCTTGGAGGGATCCAAGGCCTACCTGAAGGACTTTCTCGCCGCGGCCGGCGTACCCACCGCGGCCTACGCGACGTTCTCGGACGAGACGGCGGCCCTGGCCCACCTCGCGACGATGTCCGCGCCCTACGTCATCAAGACCGATGGACTGGCGGCGGGCAAGGGCGTGCTCGTCACCTCCGACCTCGCCGCCGCGCGCGCCGACGTGCGCGACAAGTTGAGCGGCAGCGCCTTCGGCGCGGCGGGCACCACGGTGGTCCTCGAAGAGGGCCTCGTCGGCTTCGAGTGCTCGCTGCACGTCCTCTGCGACGGCACGCGGGCGTTTCCTCTCGTAACGGCCCAGGACTTCAAGCGCGTGGGCGACGGCGACGCCGGCGCCAACACCGGTGGAATGGGCGCCTTCGCCCCGCTGCCCGCGGTGTCGAGCGAGGACGTCGAGCAGATCATGGCCAGGGTCATCGCGCCCACCCTCGCCGAACTGAAGAGGCGCGGCGTCGACTACCGCGGCGTCCTCTACGCCGGATTGATGATGGGGCCCGACGGCGCGAAGCTGATCGAGTACAACGTGCGCTTCGGCGATCCCGAGACCGAGGTCCTCGCGCCCCTCTACGGCGAGGGCCTCTTCGAGCTCCTTGACGCCACGGCCCGCGGTGAGCTGGTCGAGCCAGCGACGCCCCCCGGCGCGGCCGTCACGGTCGTGTTGGCCGCGAGCGGATATCCCGGCACGCCCCGGCGCGGCGACGTGATCACCGGACTCGGCTCCGACGGCCAGCTGGCCGCGCCGATGGAGGGCGTGAACGTGTATCACGCCGGCACCACCCGCGACGCGCGAGGTCGCTTCGTCACCGCCGGCGGACGCGTGCTCGCCGTCAGCGCCGTGGCCCACTCGATTCCCGTCGCGCGAGCGCGCGCCTACGCGGCGGCGGCGACCGTAACCTTCGATGGCATGGTGATGCGTTCGGACATCGCCGGAAAGGTGGCCTCGTGATCCCCCGCTACGCGCCGCGCGACGTGGCCGCGCTCTTCACCGACGAGCATCGTTTCGACACGATGCTCGAAGTCGAACTCCTCGCGGCCGAGGCCCTCTCGGAGATCGGAGTGGTGCCGGTCGCGGACGCCGCCGCCCTGCGCGCGCGCCGACCGGTGGTCGACGCCGACTTCGTCGCCGCGGTGGCCGCGCGCGAGGCGGTCACCAACCACGACACGGCCGCCTTCGTCGACATCGTCCAAGAGCGCATCGGCATGCCCGAGGGCGCTTGGATCCACTACGGCCTCACCTCCTCCGACGTGGTCGACACCGCGTTGTGCGCGACCCTCGCCCAAGCGTGCGATCTCGCGATCGAGGCCGCGCGAGAGCTGCGCGACGCTCTGTCGGCGCGCGCCCTCGAGACGATTGACTGGCCGATCACCGGGCGCACCCACGGCATGCACGCCGAGCCCACGACGTACGGGGCCAAGTTCGCGCTCTTCGCCCTCCAGGTCGAGCGCGACCGCGTGCGCTTAGAGGCGGCCCGCTCGGCCATCGCGGTCGGCAAGCTCTCCGGGGCCGTCGGCACGTACTCGAACATCGACCCCGCGGTCGAGGCCCTCGTGTGCCAGGCGTTGGGCCTCGCCCCGGTGCCCGCGACGCAGGTGATCGCCCGTGACCGTCACGCGCAGGTCCTCTACGCGCTCGCCGCCCTCGCCACCTCCATCGAGGCCTTCGCCCTCGAGGTGCGCCACCTCTCGCGCAGCGAGGTCGCCGAGGCGGCCGAACCCTTCGCACCAGGCCAGAAAGGCTCGTCGGCGATGCCGCACAAGCGCAACCCGGTGCTCTCCGAGCGCCTCTGCGGACTGGCGCGCGTGCTGCGCGGCTACCTGCAGGCGGGTCTCGAGGACGTCGCCCTGTGGCATGAGCGTGACATCTCGCACTCGAGCGTGGAACGGGTCATCCTGCCCGACGCCTTCGAGCTGGCGATCTACATGGCGCGCGCCGCGCGTGGCCTGGCCGCCGGCCTCGTCCTCTACCCCGAGCGCGCGCGCGAGAACCTGACCGAGGGCTCGTTGGGCCTCGTCTTCTCCCAGTCCGTCCTCCTCGCCCTCGTCGACGCGGGTGAATCGCGCGACGACGCCTACCGGTTGGTCCAGTCGGCCTCGCGCACGGCGATCGAGACCCGGCGCAACTTTCGCGCGGTCCTCGAAGAGGACGCGACCCTGGGACTGTCCGCGGCCGATCTCGCGCGGATCTTCGACCCCGCGCGGCTCCTCGTGCACCGCCAACGCTTCATCGACGCGCTGACCTGGTTGGAGGAGTCATGACGATGCAGCCCTTCTACTCGGGCAAGGTCCGCGACCTCTACGCGGTCGGCGAGGACATGATGCTCATGGTCGCCTCGGACCGCCTGAGCGCCTACGACGTCATCATGCGCGAGGAGGTCCCCGAGAAGGGGCGCGTCCTCACGGGGCTCACGGACTTCTGGCTGTCGGAGTTCTCCGACGTACCTTCGGCGCTGGTGAGCTGTGATCCGAGGGTGATCGAGGACTACGTTGCGGGATTCGCCGAACGCACGCAGTGGCACGGCCGGTCGATGCTGGTGCGTCGCGCGAAAATGCTGCCCCTGGAGTGCATCGTGCGCGGACGCCTTGCGGGGCAGGCCTTCGAGGAGTATCGGGTCGCGGGCACGGTCCATCACATGGCGGCGCCCGCTGGGATGCGCCTGACCGATCCCTTCCCCTCGCCGATGTTCACGCCCTCGACCAAGTCCGATTCGGGACACGACATCAACATCGACCTGGACGCGGCCGCCGACCTGGTGGGCGCCGCGCGCCTCGCCGAGGCCACCGAGATCTGCGTCGGACTCTTCGCCCGCGCGGCCCAGCGCCTGGCGAGCGTCGGACTCGTGCTCGCCGACACCAAGTTCGAGCTCGGTGAGGTGGACGGCCACCTCGTCGTCTGCGACGAGGTGATCACGCCCGACTCGTCACGGATCTGGCCCGCCGACCAGGTGGTTCCCGGCGAGACGCCCCCGTCGTTCGACAAGCAGCCCTTCCGTGACTGGCTCGACTCGCTCGGCTGGGATCGCACCCCGCCGCCGCCCACGGTGCCGCCCGAGGTCATCGCGATCACGAGCGCACGCTACGTCGAGGCGTACGAACGCGTGAGCGGACGGCACTTATCGGACTGGTACGGTGCGTAGGTGAACTACCCGATCATCGTCGACGTGACGCTGCGCGAGGGGATCGCCGATCCCGAGGGCACGACCATCGAACGGGCCCTGCCGGCCCTCGGATTCACCGGCGTGGCCCACGTGCGCACCGGCAAGACCTTCCGCTTCGGGGTCGAGGCCGAGGACGAGTCGGCGGCCCTGGCCACCGCGCGCTCGCTCGCCGAGCGGTTGC
>DATIVP010000077.1:0-4072 GCA_035465755.1 Acidimicrobiales bacterium
ACCCACCAGAGAGATCGCGTCACGTCGCGGCGACTCAGTCCCCACGCGGCGAGCTGCGAGTCGGTGAGGTCCTGATTCGCGAGAACGACGGGCATGTTGCGGCGGTGCCGTCGAAGCCACGAGATCTAGGCGCGGCACACGCCACAGTTGCCGTCATAGACCAGGACGCCAAGATCGTTGGAGATGGGCTGAGTGTAGCGATTCGCTCAGGCGCCGCTCTTCTCGAAGTCCCACGCGCCTCCTGATCATCTGCTTAGGCTCGCGGGGCAGTTCCGCTGCGACGTCGCAAGAGAGTCAGTTGCCACGACTGCCTAGATGGACTCATTCATGAGACTGGCCCGACCGAGATCGCCCGGTCCCTTCGTGCCAGTCCGACCATGATGGACACTCCCTAGGGTGGAGGTAGACCTCGACCGGGGACTCAGATTCCGTCACGAGATCCCCGTCCGAGTCGCGAGTTCGCGAGAAGGAAGGCGAGATGAGTTCAGTGGACAGTTTCGGCCGCGAACGTGACACCCGTCCGTGGGGTAGTTACACCGTGCTCGACGACACGGCGCCCGACTACAAGATCAAGCAGATCATCGTCGTGCCCGGTCATCGGCTGAGCTACCAGCGGCACGCGAAGCGCGCCGAGCACTGGTTCATCGTGAGCGGCACGGCGACGGCCATCCTCGATGGGGTGGCCTACGAGCTCTCGCCGGGCCAGAGCCTGGACATCGGTGTCGGCCAGGCGCACCGCTGCGAGAACCACGGCGAGACGTCCGTCGAGTTCATCGAGGTTCAAACGGGCACGTACTTCGGCGAAGACGACATCGTGCGCCTCGACGATGACTATGGACGCGGCTAGGTCGAGTGTCGTGAAGGGCGCGACGAACTCCGTCGCCGTGTCAGCGTGAAGAAGCTCTTCGTCTTCGACCTCGACGGGACGCTCGCGCCGAGCAAGTCCCCTCTCACCGAGGAGATGGCGGGCCTCTTGACCCAGCTGCTCGGCGTGATGAAAGTGGCGGTGATCTCGGGGGGCAGCTGGCAGCAGTTCGAGAGCCAACTGCTTGGCTCCATCCCCTCAACGGACCACTTCGAGAACCTCTACTTGCTGCCCACCTGCGGCACTCAGTTCTTCCACTACGAGCGCGCGTGGATCAAGGACTACGCCGAGGACCTGAGCGCGAGCGAGCGCACGACGGTCATCGCGAGCCTCGAGCGAGCGCTCGTAGAGTCCGGCGTCCGCGTCGAGAGGGTCTGGGGCGAGGCGATCGAGGACCGCGGCAGTCAGATCACGCTCTCGGTGCTCGGTCAGCGGGCCCCCCTCGACGTCAAGGCGACGTGGGATCCCGACTTTGCCAAGCGCCGCAGAATCGTCGCGATCCTCGTGCGCCTCCTGCCCGATTTCGCCATCAACATGGGCGGGACCACCTCGATTGACGTGACCAAGCCCGGCGTCGACAAGGCCTACGGCATCACGAAGCTTCACGAGCACCTTGATATCGCGGTCAGCGAGATGCTCTTCGCCGGCGACGCGGTCTTCGAGGGCGGCAACGACTTTCCCGTTCAGTCGGCGGGCGTCGACTCGATACTGGTGCGCGATCCCTCCGAGACCGCGCGGGTGATCCAGACCGTGATCGCCTGTCTGGGCGACGGATCGCAACAGGTTCGCTCTCCCGGGAGGGCGCGGTGAGCCACTTCACGATGCGACCGCTGGACCTCGTCATCTCGCCCGAGCCCGGCAACTCCTACGAGGTCGAAGGACTGCTCAACCCGGCCGCGGCCCGCGGTCCCGACGGCGAGCTCTACCTCTTTCCTCGCATGGTCGCCAAGGGGAACTTCTCTCGCATCGGCATCCTGCGGGTGCTCTTTGGCGACGACGGCAACCCCTGCGGCGTCGAGCGACGGGGCGTGGCCCTGGAGCCGACCGCGCCCTATGAGCGACGGGCCAACGGCGAGGGGGGATGCGAGGACCCGCGGATCACCTACGTCGAGCCGCTCGAGTGCTACTTGATGACCTACACCGCGTTCTCGCCCGATGGTCCGCGCATCGCCCTGGCGGTCTCGGAGGACCTCTTCACGTGGCGCCGCTTGGGTCTCGCGACGTTCGAGCCCTACGACGGCATCGAGTTCAACGGTGTGGACAACAAGGACGCGACCGGTTTTCCCCAGGCGGTGCCCAACCCCGAGGGCCGACGCGAGCTGGCAATCCTGCATCGCCCCCTCTTTCCGGGGACCTCGCCGGAAGAGACCCTCGACGTCGACGACCGCGACGTCGACCTGCACCGCGAGAGCATCTGGATCTCCTACACGCCCATGGCGCTTTCGGGAACCGACCCAGATCAGTTGCGCCACTTCACGTCGCACCACCGTCTCGCGTCCCCGGTGTCGCCCTGGGAGAGTCTCAAGATCGGCGGCGGCACGCCGCCGGTGCTGACTCGCCACGGTTGGCTCTTCGTCTACCACGGGGTCAGTGAGAAGATCGAGTCCGACGGTCCGCCTTGCCTGACCTATAGCGCGGGGGTCATGGTGCTCTCGGCAGAGTATCCCCAGGAGCTGATCTACCGCTCCGACCGGCCCGTGCTGGTGCCGCCGACGTCAGTGGGCCAGGGTGGGACGGCCCCCAACGTCGTCTTTCCCACGGGCATCGACCGGCGCACCGACATCGACCAGCCCCACCGCTACGACGTCTACTACGGCGTCAACGACTTTCACATCGGCGTGGCGCGACTCGACGTGCCGGAGTCGATCCCGCACCAGCCCCTCAGGGATGCCTCACAAGCGCACTAGCCACACCACCGAGGCACATGACGCGTGATCATGGGCCGCGTGTCCGTCGACGCGGCGAGGCCCCGACGCCGCGGGGTCCTCTCGCGGTGCGCGAGCCACCTCGTCTACAGTGCCGAGACAGGCGGCGCTGGCCTGATGACCGGTCGGCGGGGCGACGTCGTCGGGCGAGACGCGGCGTCGTGCGCGCCACTGGGACGGAGGGGAGATCGACGTGGGACTTCAGCCAAGGGGACCGTTGAACAAGGGTCCGTCCGAATGGTTCATGGGCGACGTGTCGCTCGAATTCCTCCTAGAGAAGGGGGACCAGTCACCGGTCAACATCGCGGCGGTCCACTTCGGGCCCTGCGGGCGAACCGCGTGGCACTCTCACGAGGGCGGACAGATCCTGTACGTCACCGAGGGGGAGGGACTCGTCCAGGCCCGTGGCGAAGAGGTCGTCGCCCTGCACGCGGGCGACGTCCACGTGACGGCCGACGGCACGCAGCACTGGCATGGTGCGACGGCGGAGCACGCGATGGTCCACCTCTCGATCACCCAGGGGCTCGCCACCTGGGGAGAGCACGTCACCGACCCGGAATACGGACGCTAGGCCCCGGACGGTACGTTCGCGCGGTCGACGTCCGCAGACGCGCCTAGTTCGGGTGATGGTCCTTCGAGTCGGAAGGCGAAGTGATCGTCGGGGGACCAGACGTGCTCGTCACTGGCGTGATAGCCGCGAAGCCACAAGACGCCGTTCACCGCTCGCACGTAGAAGCCCCTGGGCATCTCTTCTCCTCCCTCGGGCGCTACTGCGGCGACCGTAATCGAACCCGAGGGGGCGGAACCGTTGGACATCACCGCGTCGGGGGCCGACTCCTGGTTCGCGAGCGCCAGTCGCAGGTAGGGGCCGGTGATGGCCGGACAGAGCGAGAGACCGACGTCGTGGGCTCGCGCGACGATTGACGACATGACCGCGCCGTTCGCGAATCCAAGCTGTGCGAGCGTGCGTTGAACAACGCGGAAAGCAACCTTCTCTTGATGGTCGAAGGCCGCACCGTCGAGCAGTTCGCTCGCCGCGGCATTGAGGCGCACACCAAACGCGCCTAGTGCGGACAGTAGCTCTCGGCGACTCATCTCGCCCACGCGCAACGTGAGCGAGCCAGACGCGTCCTCGCCATTCACCGGGCCAACCTATCGCTCGCCAACGGCTCACTGTCCACTCCCGGGCGGCGTCTCGCCCTGTCATCGGCACGAGGCTGGTGTCAGAATTCGCGGTGGGCGGACACGTGGTGGATGAGAGGGGGCGAGATGGTCCCAACGA
>DATIVP010000078.1:0-7014 GCA_035465755.1 Acidimicrobiales bacterium
GCGAAAGCGCACCCGCGCGTCGCCGCCGTGGCGGGCCAGCGAGTCGGGGCTGCCCTCGGCGACGATGAGCCCGCGCGACATCACCGCGACGCGGCGCGCGAGGAACTGGGCCTCGTCCATGTAGTGCGTGGTGAGAAGGACAGTCTTGCCCAGGGCGGTGAGGTTGCGCACCATCTGCCAGGCCTCGCGGCGCGCTGACGGGTCGAATCCCGTCGTGGGCTCGTCGAGGAACAACAGCTCGGGGTCGCCCACCAGTCCAACGGCCAGATCGAGCCGGCGCTGCTGACCGCCCGAGAGGCTAGTGACCCGACTGTCGCGCTTCTCAACAAGTCCGACGATCTCGATCAGCTCATCGACGCGGCGCGGGCGCTCGAAGTAGTGCGCGTACATCGAGAGCGTCTCTCGCACGGTGAGGTACTGCTCGACGCCGGTCGACTGCAGCACGATGCCGATGCGCGCGCGCAGCGCCGGCGCGTCGCGCGCGGGATCCAGTCCCAGCACCGACACCTCGCCGGCGTCGGCGCGCCGGTACCCCTCGAGGATCTCGACCGTCGTCGTCTTGCCCGCGCCGTTGGGACCGAGCAGGGCGAAGACTTCGCCGTCGTCGATCTCGAGGTCGATGCCGCGCACGGCCTCGTTGTCGCCGTAGGACTTGCGCAGTCCCTTCACCGTGATCGCAGCCATCTCACCTCCGCTCCAACCGAGCGGAGCGTTACCGTTCTAGTCCAACGTCAGCGGGGCGTCCACGTCGATGCCCGCGACCGCCTCGGGCGCGAAGGCGGCGGCCAGGTGCTCGCGCACGCGACCGTCGATCTCGGCCATCAGCTGGGGGTTCTCACGCAGGAACGTCTTCACGTTCTCGCGACCCTGCCCGAGCTGCTCGCCCTCGTAAGTAAACCAGGCGCCGGCCTTCTTCACGAAGCCGAGCTCCACCGCGACGTCGAGAACGGAGCCCTCACGGCTGATGCCCTGGCCGTACATGATGTCGAACTCGGCCTGCTTGAAGGGCGCCGCGCACTTGTTCTTCACGACCTTCACGCGGGTGCGGTTGCCGACGATCTCGGTGCCGTCTTTGATCGACTCGATGCGACGGATATCGAGGCGAACCGAGGAATAGAACTTAAGTGCCCTCCCACCAGGGGTGACTTCAGGTGAACCGTACAAAATTCCGATTTTCTCGCGCAGCTGGTTGATGAAGACCGCCACGGTGTTCGACTTGGAGAGACCACCGGTGATCTTGCGCAGGGCCTGGCTCATCAAGCGAGCCTGCAGGCCAACGTGCGAGTCGCCCATGTCGCCCTCGATCTCGGCGCGCGGGGTGAGAGCGGCCACCGAGTCGATCACGATCACGTCGAGCGCGCCCGAGCGGATCAGCATGTCCGTGATCTCCAGGGCCTGCTCTCCGGTGTCGGGCTGGCTGATCAGCAGATCATCGACGTTCACACCGATCGCCCTCGCGTAGACCGGGTCCATCGCGTGCTCGGCGTCGATGTAGGCGCAGGTCCCGCCGTTGCGCTGGGCCTCGGCCACGACGTGCATGGCGAGCGTCGACTTGCCCGACGACTCCGGGCCGTAGAGTTCGACCACGCGCCCGCGCGGCAGTCCGCCAACGCCCAGGGCGAGGTCGAGGCTGAGAGCGCCGGTGGGAATGGTCTCGATGTTCATGTGCAGGTTCTCACCCATGCGCATGATCGAACCCTTGCCGAACTGCTTCTCGATCTGGCCGAGCGCGGCGTCAAGAGCCTTCGCGCGATCGTCGGTTGCCATGGCTGTCTCCTTGATTCTCGTCACGGGGAACGCTACGTATCCCCAGTGACATCGGTCGCTCCGCTAGCCATAACGTACTACGAACAGGTGTTCGTAGCCAGCATTCTTGGCCGTGTGTCTGAGGGTTCCCGAGAGACGACACTTCGCCGAGCCGGCGAGGCCCCAGAGGTTCGCCGCCCACGACCCCGCCGTCACTGCCCTCGAGATTCTCATTGCGAAGGTGAGTGCCTCGCCTCCAGACTCGTGGGATGTACTCCATCTGCGCAACGAAGAAGTTGCTCGATCGCCTCGCCAGTCCGATTGAGCCGGTCATCACTCACCCGTCAACGACACTGGGCAACTGGTACGCCACTGCACTCTTCTGGAAGCCTCAGGTCGCACTGCTACTCAACCAGCGGACGCTGATCTCGGTTCTCATGCCGCTCGCTCCCGCACGGAGTCTCAGTGAGCGATTCCCCGCTGCGCTGGGCGAACTTCTTCGCTACTTTGACGTCGACGAGGCCTTCATTGCGAGCGAAACCGCGGCGATGAGCGAGCCCGTCGTGTCAAAGACCGAGAGTCGGAGTCTCTTGGGGGTCATGAACAATTCGACTCGCACGCTCGAATTCATGCGTCACGTCGATGGCGAACGACCTCTCGTGCGCCTGTCGGCGCAACTCGCTGACGTGCCGAGCCGTGCCGAAGAGCGAGCCATGAGGTTTCCCGATCTCGCCCTGTTCGAGCTCCTTGATTCACTCGGCGTCCGACACGGCCAGAATCCCGAGCGGCGCCGATATGGCGCCAACTGGTGACCGTTCGCTCCCTCGGCGTCGGGCGCCATCCACCCCTGGGCTAGTCGACGAGCGACGAGTAGACGAGGCGCTGGAGCTCGCGACGGATCGGGTACGTGCCGCTCGGCAGCAACTGGGTGAAGAAGCTGACGGTCAGCTCCTCGAGGGGATCGACCCAGAAGGCCGTCGAGGCCGCCCCGCCCCAGCCGAAGGTGCCCTCGGAGACGAGGCTGCGGTTCGCGCGCCGGTCGAGCACAACCGAAAAGCCGAGCCCGAATCCCACGCCCGCGAAGTCGCTCTCGCTGAAGGAGTCGATCGCGATTCCGGCGAGGTCCGTGTCGCCGGGCAGGTGGTTCTCCACCATCAGGGCCAACGTGCGCGAGGAGAGGAGGCGCACTCCGTCGAGCTCTCCCCCGCGCAGCAGCATCGTCATGAAGCGCTGATAGTCCGCGGCGCTGGCGATCAGTCCCCCGCCCCCGCCGAGCATCGAGGGCCACGTGAACGAATGGCGCCCCAGGTGGTCGAAGGGGACCGAGGCGCCGTTGCTCGGCACGTAGATCTGGGCGAGTCGCTCGGCCTTCTCCGGCGGGCACCACCAGTCGGTGTCGGCCATGGCGAGCGGATCGAGGATCCGCTCGCGAAAGAAGCGATCGAGGCTCTGGCCCGACCAGATCTCGATGAGGCGCCCGAGCACGTCGGTGGCGACCGAGTAGTTCCACTTCGTGCCCGGCTCGAACAGCAGGGGGCTCGACGCCCAGTCGGCGACCGCGCGCGAGAGTTCGGCTCCGGCCGGCCAGCCGAAGTCGTAACCCTTCTCGCGATAGATCGCGTCGACCGGGTGCGTGTAGTTGAACCCGTAGGTCAGGCCGCTCATGTGGCTCAGCAGGTGGGCGACGCGCACCGGCTCGCTCGCCGGCTTGGTCACCGGCGCGCTCGCCGGACCCGACTGATAGACCCGCGCGTCGGCGAACTCGCCGATCCACCGGCTGACCTCGTCGTTCAAGTCGAAGTGTCCCTCCTCGTAGAGGATAATGGCGCCGATCGAGGTCAGCGGCTTGGTCATGGAGTAGATGCGCCAGAGGGTGTCGTCCTCGACGGCGAGGTTCTGCTCGCGGTCGCGGTGCCCGCCCCGGCCGGTCCAGGCGAGCTGACCGCCGCGCGAGACCGTCGCCAGCCAGCCGGGCAGTCGTCGGTCCTCGACGTAGGCGTCGAAGTGGGTGGCGATGCGCGATAGTCGCGCGGCGTCGAGACCCACCTCGCTCGGGTCGATCTCAATTTCGAGTGCCATGTGTCCCCCTATGCCTCGCCCGCGCGCTCATCGAGAGAGCGTCGCAAGAAGTCGAGCGCGCTGATCGCGCTGTAGGCGCGCACTCGCGGGCGATCCCCCGGCAGCGCCAGTTGCGTGTGCGAGGTCGCCTCGCCAAGCGCGAGGCCCACGAAGACGGTGCCGGGTCGCTGCCCGTCCTGCTCGTCGGGTCCGGCCACGCCCGTGACCGAGAGTCCGATCGTCGAGCCCAGCGCGCGGCGCGCGCCCTCAGCCATGACTTCGGCCGCGGCGGCCGTGACGACGGGCCCCTCGGGCACCCCGAGCAGATCGAACTTGACGTCGCTCGCGTAGCTCACCACGCCGCCGCGAAACCACCGCGACGCACCCTCGACGTTGACCAGCCGGCTGGCGATCAGTCCACCGGTCAGGCTCTCGGCGAGTCCCAGGGTGTCGCCGCTCTCGAGCAGGCGGCGAGCCACCGCGTCTTCCATCGTCTCGTCGTCGACGCCGAAGATGATGTCGCCGAATCGCCCGACGATGGCGTCGCGCACCAGCGCCTCCTCGTCGGCCAGCAGCCAGCCGGCGTGCTCGTCGTCGTCACCGCGCGCGGTGAGGCGGACCTTGATCCCCTCGATGCCCGAGGCGAGGAAGGCGATCGTGATGCGCGGGTCACCCGCCAGTGCCTCGAAGCGGTCGGCGACGGCCTCGGCCAGACCCGACTCGCTCGCGCCCCAGGTGCGCAGCACACGACTGCGGATCACCGAGGTCTCGCCGCTGGCGCGCACGCGCGCGAGCAGGTCCTCGAGCACCACGCGCTCGACCATGTCGGTCATCTCGTAGGGCACGCCGGGCAGCGCGTAGACGACCTTCTGGCCAACGGGACAGATCAGGCCCGGCGCCGTGCCGCGCGTCTGGGGGATCACGCTCGCGCCACGGGGCACGTCGGCCTGGAGCAGGTTGTTCTCGGGCATCGTGCGCCCACGCGCGGCGAACATGGTGCGGATCACCTCAACCAGGTCCTCGTGTCGCTCGAGCGGCACGTTCATCACGTCGGCGATCGCCGCGCGCGTGATGTCATCCTGGGTGGGGCCGAGACCGCCGCAGACGATCACCGCGTCGCTGCGCGCGAGCGCGGTGCGAAGCGCGAGCACGATGCGCTCGTGATTGTCACCCACGTGCTGGTGAAAGTGCGAGCCGATGCCGCGAGCGGCCAGGCGCTCGCCCAGCCACTGCGAATTCGTATCGGCGATCTGGCCCAGCAGCAGCTCGGTGCCGACGGCGACGATCTCAACGCGCACGGTTCGCCCGACGACCCTTCAGGTAGTAGTCCCAGCCGGTGTAGAGGGTCATGGCCACCGCGACCCAGATCGTGGCCACGCCGATCCACTCGTGATGGCCCGTGAGGGGCAGCACGCACAAACCGATCGCCCAGTCCTGGACGAAGGTCTTCCACTTGGCGAGCTGGCTCGCCGGGATCGAGACGCCGCGGCGCGCCTCGCGCGAGCGGTACACGCTCATCCACACCTCGCGCGCCGTGATGAGCAGCGCCGGCACGAAGAAGGCCGGCAGCCCGTGGGGTCGCGAGATCACGAGCGCGTAGAGCGAGCCCAGCACGATGACCTTGTCGGCCAGGGGGTCGAGGAACGCCCCCGACGTCGTGGTGCCGTGGCGGCGCGCCACGATGCCGTCGAAGTAGTCCGAGGCCGCCGCGGCCAGGCCCACCAGGGTCGTCCACCACGAGACGCGGTGCGCGATGATGAAGTAGATGAAGACGGGCGCCACCGCCAGGCGAAACGCCGTCATCAGATTGGCCGGGGTCAGCAGCGCCGTCGGACCATAGATGGGCCGTTGCGTCGTCATCGCACCACCGCCTCCAGATCCGTTCCGTGGCTCGCCACGATCTCGCACTCCACCATCGAACCGACCGGAAGGTTGCGGTCGACGAGCACGACGCCGTCAATCTCCGGGCACTCTCGCACACTACGGCCCACGCCGGGCGCGTCGATCAACACCCGTTGGCTCGTGCCGACGAGGTCGTCTCGCTTGCGAGCGGTGATCTCGTCCTGCAGCTCGCTGACTTCGCGCAGCCGCTCGAGGGCGAGCTCGCGCGGCACCTGGTTCGCCAAATCGGCCGCGTAGGTGCCGTCCTCGGCCGAGTACGTGAAGAAGCCCGCCCAGTCGAGCTGGGCAGCCTCGATGAAGTCGAGCAGCGCGCGCTGGTCGTCCTCGGTCTCACCGGGATATCCCAGGATGAATGAGGAGCGAAAGGTCGCCGTCGGCTCGGCCGCGCGAATCGCCTCGATGCGCTCGAGGAACCGCTCGGCGTCGCCCCAGCGGCGCATGGCGCGCAGCAGCGGGCGCGAGGCGTGCTGGAGAGACAGGTCGAAGTAGGGCACGCCGGTGGCGAGGATCGCCTCGATGAGGCCCTGGGTCAGCCCGGAGGGGTAGAGGTAGAGCAGGCGCACCCGCTCGACGACGTCGGCGAGCTGGGTGGTGAGATCGATCAAGGGCTGCGTGCCGCCCTCGTCGAGCACTTCGAGGGCGACGCCCTCGCGCGCGCGGCGCCGGTCGTGCCCCCAGCTCGCGAGGTCCTGGGCGATCAGGACGATCTCCTTCACCCCGCCCGCGGCGAGCGAGCGCGCCTCTGCGAGCAGGTCCGCGCTCGAGCGCGAGCGCTGGTCGCCGCGAAAGGTCGGGATCGCGCAGAACCCGCAACGCCGGTCACAGCCCTCGGCGATCTTGAGATAGGCCCAGGGCGCGGCGACCGCGGGCCGGGGCAGGTTGAGCAGGTCAAAGCGCGGCGTCGCGCGCAGGGTGACCGGGGTGGCGAGCAGCGACTCGCCGAAGCCCGCGACGAGGTCCACCTCGGGCAGGGCCGCCGCCAGCTCGTCGCCGTAGCGCTCGGCCATGCAACCGGTCACGACCAAACGCGCGTCGCCGCGGCGGCGCTCGGCGAGGTCGAGCACTGTCTCGATGGACTCTTCGCGGGCGGCCTCGATGAAGGCGCAGGTGTTGGCCACGACCAGGTCCGCGGTCTCGGCCGAGGGGGCCGCGTCATAGCCCTGGGCGACCAAGAGGCCCGCCAGCTTCTCGGAGTCGACGTGATTCTTGGGACACCCGAGGGTCTCAATCCAGTACCGCACGCCGTCTCCTCTACATGAGAACACCGAGCGCACGGCGCTCGGTGTTCTTGGCGGAGAGGGAGGGATT
>DATIVP010000079.1:0-1786 GCA_035465755.1 Acidimicrobiales bacterium
GGTAATGGCGCCCTCTTTGAAGTAGTCGCCGAAGGAGAAGTTGCCCATCATCTCAAAGAACGTCAGGTGGCGGCTGGTGGTGCCGATCTGGTCGATGTCGGGGGCGCGAAAGCACTTCTGCACCGTGACCGCGCGCGGGAAGGGCGCGGCCTCCTCGCCCGTGAGATAGGTCTTAAAGGGCACCATGCCCGCGATGGTGAACAGCAGCGACGGGTCATGGGGAATCAGGCTCGCCGAGGGCACGATCGTGTGCCCGTTGTCCGCGAAGTAGTTGAGAAAGGTCGAGCGAAGTTCTTGGGCTTCCACGGATTTACTCTACCGGGGCCCCGTTCGCGCCCTGGTCCGGGGAGGTGCGCTCGCGCCAGCGCGCCACGATTCCCTCTTCCGCCCCGTGCGTCGTCGCCTCGAAGAAGTGCTGGCCCGCCAGTTGCGCGGGCAGGTAGTCCTGGGCGACCCAGGCGTTGTCGAAGTCGTGCGGGTAGCGGTAGTCGGTCCCAAAGCCCAGCGTGGCGGCCCCGGCGTAGTGCGCGTCGCGCAGGTGCGACGGCACCGGGGCCACTCCCCCGGCGCGGATCGCCGCGGTCACCGCGCCGAGCGCGCGCGTGGCCGAGTTGCTCTTGGGCGCGAGCGCGAGATAGAGCGTGGCGTGCGCCAGGGTGAGACGCGCCTCGGGCAGGCCCACGAACTCAACCGCGCGCGCCGCGGCCTCGGCGACGACGAGGGCGTTCGAGTCGGCGAGGCCCACGTCCTCGCTCGCGAGGATCACCAGGCGCCGCGCGAGGAAGCGCGCGCTCTCGCCGCTCTCGAGCAGGGTGACCAGCCAGTAGAGCGCGGCGTCGGGATCCGAGCCGCGCACCGACTTGATCAGGGCCGAGACCTGGTCGTAGTGGGTGTCGCGCGACTGGTGATAGAGCCGCCCGTCGCGCGCACGCGCCACGTGCTCGAGCCTGACCTCGCGGCTGGCGCCGGCGAGGACGATCGCGGTCTCAAGGGTCGTGAGCACGCTGCGCGCGTCGCCCTCGCCCGAGGCGACCAGGGCCGCGACCGCGTCGTCGTCGGCGCGCGCGGCCTTGAGCTCCAGTCCCCGTGCGACCAGCGTGGCGAGCGCCTCGCTGTCCAAGGGGTGCAGGCGCCAGAGCGTCGTACGGCTCATCAGCGCCGCGTTCACCTCAAAGAAAGGGTTCTCGGTCGTCGCGCCGATGAGGACGATCTCGCCGCTCTCGGTCGCCGGCAGCAGGAGGTCCTGTTGGGACTTGTTGAAGCGGTGGACCTCGTCGATGAAGATCACGGTGCGCTGGGAGAACTCGCCGCGCCGGCGGCGCGCACGCTCGATCGCCTCGCGCACGTCCTTCACGCCGGAGGACACCGCCGAGAGGCTCTCGGACTCATAGCCCGCCGCGCTCGCGAGGATGCGCGCGAGGGTCGTCTTGCCCGTGCCGGCCGGGCCCCAGAGGATCATCGAGACGAGCTGGCGGTCCTCGACGAAGCGCCGCAGCGGGCCCTCCGCCCCTACCAGGTGGGTCTGGCCCAGGACCTCGTCCAGGCTGCGCGGGCGCAGCAGGTCGGCCAACGGAGCGCTCTCGCGCAGTCGCCGCGCGGCCGCGTCATCAAAGAGTGACGTGGCTAGCCCTTCACCGCGGGGCGAAGGTGCAGGTCGCGCAGCGCGCGCGGCGCGATCTCCTTGGGCGCCCCCGTCATGGGGTCCGCACCGGACTGGGTCTTGGGAAAGGCGATGACCTCGCGGATCGTCTCGGCACCCGCGAAGATGGCCACCAGTCGGTCGACG
>DATIVP010000080.1:0-7013 GCA_035465755.1 Acidimicrobiales bacterium
CGCGCCGCGTCCATGTGCTCGGTCATCGACACCGGGATGCCCGCGGCGCGCAGCTCGGCGATGAAGTCGCCGAGCAGGTTAAGCAACGGTCTTGCCGCGGCCCAGGAGCTCCTTGGTCGCGCGATCGATGTCGCTCTGGTACTTGAGCAAGATGTGCAAGGTGGCGGCCGCGTCCTCGTCGCCGATCTCCTCGCGGCCGAGCAGGACGAGCGTGCGCGCCCAGTCGAGGGTCTCGGCGACCGAGGGCGCCTTCTTCAGGTCGAGCGTGCGCAGGCTGCGCACCACCCGGGCGATCTGCTCGGCGAGCGCGCTCGAGATCCCCGGCACCCGTTCAAGGATGATGTCGCGCTCGCGCGCAACGTCGGGATAGCCCACGTAGAGGTAGAGGCAGCGCCGCTTGAGGGCCTCACTGAGCTCGCGGGTGTTGTTCGAGGTGAGAAAGACGAGTGGTATCTGGTGGGCCCGCACGGTGCCGAGCTCGGGAATCGACACCTGGTACTCGCTCAAGACCTCCAGCAGCAGGGCCTCGGTCTCGAGCTCAACGCGGTCGACCTCGTCGATCAGGAGAACCACCGGATCGGTCGCCGAGATCGCTTCGAGCAGGGGGCGGCGCAGCAGGAACTCCTCGGCGAAGATGTCCTCTTCGAGGTGCGACCACTCCTCGCCGGTCGCCTCGCCCCGACCCGCCTGGATGCGCAGGAGCTGCTTGCGGTAGTTCCACTCGTAGAGGGCTTTGGACTCGTCGAGCCCCTCGTAGCACTGCAGGCGGATCAGGCGTGCGCCCGTCGCGTCCGCAACCGCGCGTGCGAGGGCCGTCTTTCCGGTGCCCGCGGGCCCTTCGACCAAGACCGGCTTGGCCAGGCGGTCGGCGAGGAAGGTCACCGAGGCGATGGCCTCGTCACTGAGGTATCCCTGGGCGGCCAGTCGGGTGCGCACGTCCTCGGGCGACGCGAAATTGGCCGGTGGCACCTGTTCGAGTTCGAGGCGCTGGGCCAATTCTTGGCGCGGATCCAGTGACGTCATCGAACCTGTCCTTCTCCTCGTACGACCCACTTGAGACAGGTCAGTTCCTTCAATCCCATCGGGCCCCTCGCGTGCAGCTTCTGGGTGGAGATGCCCACCTCGCCGCCCAGGCCCAACTCGCCACCGTCAATGAAGCGAGTCGACGCGTTCACGAGCACCGCCGCGGCGTCGACCCGGCGCACCCAGGCCTCCGCGTTGGCGGCGTCCCTCGTGACGATCGCTTCGCTGTGACCGGTGCCGTAGCGCGCAACGTGAGCGATCGCCTCATCCAGCGAGTCCACGACCTTCACCGCGAGCACGAGATCGAGGAATTCGCGCTCGTAGTCGTCCTCGGTCGCCTCCGACGCCGCGACGCGGCGAAGCGTCTCGGCGTCGCCGCGCAGTTCAACCTGGGGTATCGCCGCGGCCATGGCCGGGAGGAAGGCGTCGGCGACGTCGTGATGCACCAGAACGGTCTCGGCCGCGTTGCACACGCCCGGCCGCGAGGTCTTGGCGTTGGCCACGATGTTGACCGCCATGTCCAGATCCGCCGCGGCGTCGACGTAGACGTGGCAGTTGCCGTCGCCGTCGAGCACATAGGGCACGCGTGCGTGCTCGCGCATCGCGGCGATCAGGCTCGGGCCGCCGCGCGGGATGAGACAGTCCAGCACGTCGTCGAGCTGCATGAAGGCCACCGCCACCTCGTGCGAGGAGTCCTCGACCAGCGCGACGCCCTCCGCCGGCAGGCCCGCCGCGACGAGCGCCTCGCGCCAGAGTCCCACGATGAAGCGATTGGTCGCCTGGGCCGAGGACGAGCCGCGAAGGAAGGCCGCGTTGCCGCTGCGCACGCACAGCCCGGCCACGTCGCTCGTGACGTTGGGCCGGTTCTCGTAGACGACGCCGATGACCCCTAAGGGCACGCGCACGCGTGCCACGTCAAGGCCGTTGGGGCGCACCTGGTGATCGAGCACCTCAAAGAGCGGGTCGGGGGCGTTCGCCACGTCGCGCAGAGCGCTCGCCATCGAGGCCACCCGGGCCTCGGTCAACGTGAGTCGGTCGCGTCCGGCACCGGAGTCGTTGTAGCGCGACAGCTCCTCGGCGTTGATCGCGAGAAGCTCCTCACGTCGCTTCTCGAGGGCGCTCGCCACGTCGCGCAGCACGGCCGTACGCGACTCGTCGCTGGCGGTGGCCAGTACGGCCGCGGCGGCACGAACTCGCGCGCCCTGGGCCCGAAGTTCGCCAATCGTCATCTCGCTAGCGTAACGGAGGCTCCAGGCGACGAAGTAAGACGAGATCGTCACGGTGGATCACGACGTCGTCGCCGTCGTCGAAATTGTCCGAACCCACGCGCACCAGACCCTTGGCGACGACTTCGCCGCGGGGTCCGAGGACGTCGACGGCGTCGCCCTCTTCGAAGGATCCCGCGTGGTCGGTCACGCCGACGCGCAAGAGGCTGCGCCCGTGGTGCTCGAGCGCTTGGAGCGCCCCCTGGTTGATCGTCACCGTGCCCGCGCTCGCCACCGCGAAGGCGATCCAGGCCTTGCGGGCGCTGAGGCGCTCGGGACGGGGACGAAACGTCGTACCGAATCCGGCCGTGTCGGCGAGCGAGGTCGACAGCGGCGAAGTCGCCCGGGCCGGGGCGATCACCGTCGTCACCCCCGACCAGGTCGCCATGTGGGCGGCCGCGAGCTTCGAGGCCATGCCGCCACTGCCCACACCCGACGTCGACGAACCGGCTAGAGCCAGCAGCGTCGCGTCGAAGGCTTGAACCTCCTCGATCAAGGTGGCCTGGGGGTCTAAGCGCGGATCGGCGGTGAAGAGCCCCTCGGTGTCCGTGAGTAGCACCAGGTGCGAGGCCGCGACCAGGTTGGCCACCAGCGCAGCGATCCGGTCGTTGTCGCCGAAGCGGATCTCGGCGTCGGCAACCGCGTCGTTCTCGTTGACGATCGGCACGACGCCGAGGGACTGGAGCGCCGCCAGGGTCGAGCGGGCGTGCAGGTACTGGCCGCGATTGGAGAAGTCCAGCGGCGCGAGCAGCACCTGACCGACGGCGACGCCCTCGCGCGCGAACGCGTCACGCCAGGCCGACATGAGCAGGGGCTGACCCACCGCGGACACGGCCTGCAGGGTGACGGCGTCGTGGGGACGGCTGCGACCCTGACCAACCTCGGCCCAGCCGGCGGTGATCGCCCCCGACGTCACGACGACCACCTCCCAGCCCTCGCGAATCAGTCCGACGACGTCGCTCGCCAGCGCGGCCAGGACCGACTGGTCGACGCCCCCGGTGGCGTCGGTCACCGACGACGTGCCGACTTTCACGACGACCTTACGAGTCGTCACGGCTGTCTCCCAGATCCAGTCGTCCGTGACGCGCCAGGCGCTCACGGCGCGTCGCGCGATGATGGTCGCCGCGATCGAGTCCGGCGCCCACCTCGTCGCGCCACCACTCGAACGTCAGCGCCCCGACGCTCACGATGTCGCCGTCGAGGACGCCGGCGCGCGTCAAGAGCCGGTCCACGCCCAACGCCTTCAGGCGGCTCACCACTTCAGCCAGCGCCTCGTCGTCGGTGAGGTCCTGAAAGCGCACCGCGCGCAGCGCCGGACGGCCCAGCACGTGCCATCCGTCGGGTCCGCGCTCGACCCGGACCTCTTCGGGCAGCGGACGGTGCACCACTTCGACCGCCTCGCGCGTCGCGGCCTCTTCGCGACGCACGCCGTCGACCAGTTCACCGAGTCGCGCCACGAGCTTCGCGACGCCATCGCCCGTGATCGAGGAGATCACTTCGAGATCACCGGCGTCGTGGACCGCGACGTCGCCCTTGGAGCCGACCACGACGCGAGGGCGCGTCAGGAGATCGGCCTGGTAGTCGCCGAGCTCGCGCAGCAGGACCTCGAGCTGGGTGGCGGGATCGGCCGCGTACTCCGAGAGGTCGATCAAGACGCAGAGCACTCGGGCGCGCTCGACGTGGCGCAAGAAGTCGTGTCCGAGTCCGCGCCCCTCGGCCGCGCCCTCGATCAGTCCCGGGATGTCGGCCATGACGAACTCGGTCGCCGCACCGGGGCGTCCGGCGCGCTCGCCGACGCGCACCACGCCCAGGTTGGGCACGAGAGTCGTAAAGGGGTAGTCCGCGATCTTGGGCTTGGCCGCCGAGACTCGCGAGATCAGGGTCGACTTGCCGACGTTGGGGAATCCGATCAGGGCGACGTCGGCCTGGAGCTTGAGTTCGAGGTTGTACCACTTCTCCTCGCCGACCTCGCCCTGCTCGGCGAAGGCCGGGGCCCGGCGTCGATTCGACAGGAAGCGCGCGTTGCCCGCTCCCCCGCTGCCGCCCTCGGCGGCCAGCCACCGCTCGCCCGGGGTGGCCAGATCGATCAGGACCTGGCCCTCGCGGTCGCTCACGACGGTGCCGACGGGCACCTTGACGATGACGTCCTTGCCGCGCGAGCCGTGCTGGCGCTTGGACGTGCCGTGCTGGCCGTCGGTGGCACGGTGATAGGGGTGGTCACGAAAGCCCAGAAGCGAGGCCTGATTGGAGTCAGCGACCAGCCAGACGTCGCCGCCGCTGCCCCCGTCGCCCCCGTCCGGACCGCCCTTGGCCACGTGGGCCTCGCGGCGAAAGCTCACGCAGCCCGCTCCCCCGTCGCCGGCCTTGGCGTGGAGTTGGGCCGAATCGACGAAGGAGGACACGCCGCCATCCTACGGGCGCCCCTCACGCCGACGAGAGAGACCGGACTCGCCTCGCCACGTTTGGCGAGTGCAGAGGCCGCCTAGCCTTTCTCCCGTGGAGCAACGCGTCACGCTAATCACCTTGGGTGTGGCCGACCTCGCGCGCTCGCGAATGTTCTACGAGCACCTCGGCTGGAGGGGCCAGGAAATCGACGAGACGGTCTTCTTCCAGGCGGGTGGACTGGCCCTCGTCCTGTGGGGTCGCGACAAACTCGCGACCGACGTGGGCGTCGTCGACGACGCCGGGCGCTTCTCGGGCATCGCCCTCGCCCACAACGTTCGCTCGCGCGAGGAAGTCGACGAGCTCATCGATCTCGCCCGCGAAGCCGGCGCCCGCGTCACCCGTGAGCCGGCCGTGACCTTCTACGGCGGTTACGCGGGCTACTTTCTCGACCCCGACCTTCACCCGTGGGAGATCGCGCACAATCCCGGCTTCAGCCTCGGCGACGACGGCACCCTGGCACTGCCCGACTTCTCGTCGCCACGAGAGGGCGTCGACGAGTCCTAAGCGCCGGCGACCAGTTCGGCGACGGCCCGTTCGAACATGGCCTGGTGGGCGTCGACGTGCTCGCGTGTCGTCGCCGGGCACATGAGGGCCATGTTGTGAAACGGCGTGATGAGGATCCCTCGATTGACCCCGTAGAGGTGGAGGTAGTCCTCGAGCGCCTCGTCGGCGCTGCGCATCGACGCGCCGCCGCTGGTCGGCGCGGGCTTGGCGAAGCGATACTCGCAGCGCGCTCCCAGCTGGCTGATCGACCAGTCGAGGTCGTGTTCGTCGATGACCGACTGGACCCCCTCGGCGAAGGTGGTCGCCAGCATCTCCATCGGCCCAAACACGTCGTCGGTGAGAACCTGGCCCAGCACGGCGCGCATCGCCGCGAGGCTCAGGGGGTTGCCGGCCAAGGTGCCGCCCACGCCGCCGACGTCCACGATGTCCGCGCCCGTCGCCACCGCCGCGTGCACGCGGGCCGCGAGGTCGCTGCTGAGCCCGTAGGCCCCACAGGGCACCCCGCCGCCCAGGGACTTGCCGATAGTGAGAGCGTCCGGGCGCAGGTTGAATCGACGGGTCGCCCCCCCGGGGCCCGCCGAGAAGGTGTGCGTCTCGTCGATGATGAGCAGCGTGCCCGTATCGTCACACGCCGCGCGCACTCCCTCTAAGAACCCGGGCTCGGGCAGCACGATGCCGATGTTGGTCAGAGCCGGCTCGGTGAGAACGGCGGCCACGTCGCCGTGGGCGAGCTCGCGGCGCAGCCCCTCGAGGTCGTTGAACTCGACCACGCGCGTCGTCGACGACGGATCCACTGCCGCGCCGACGTTGCCAGGGCGCGACACCGCGCGCCCGCCTTCGGCTACGACGAAAGTCTCGTCGACCGTGCCGTGGTACGAGTAGGAGAAGACCAGGACCTTGGGACGACCGGTCACCAAGCGAACCAGGCGCAGGAGCCAGCGGTTGGCGTCGGTCGCCGACAGCGTGAAGGACCACTGAGCCAGGCCAAATCGTCGCGAGAGCTCCGCGGCCACCCACTCGGCGTCTTCGCTGGGCAACATGGTGGTCACGCCCCCGCGCACGCCGATGCGCTCGTTCACGGCCACCACCAGGGCCTCGGGCGAGTGGCCGGCCATCGCACCCGTGTCGCCCAGGGCGAAATCGATCAGATCGTGGCCGTCGAGGTCGGTCACGATCGCCCCGCGAGCGCTGTCGAATCCCAGTGGGAAGCCGCCGGCCCACTTGTTCATCCACGTCATGGGAACCCGACCGAAGAGGTGGTTCGAGTGCTCAAAGAGGGCGCGCGAACGCGGATGCTGGGCCTCGTAGCGGGCGGCCTCGCGGGCCACCAATCTCGCCAGGTTGTCTCGGTCGATGCTCGTCATGGCCTCCATCGTAGAGAGCCGCGAGAGCGCATCGGAGTTCCCGCTCACAGAAAGACCGCCATGGTCAGGACTTTTGTTGGAAAAAAATCAGTCGGTGGTGTGAAATTTACCGAGAAATCCCCATTTTCAGCCACTTTTGCGATAAAGATGGCCCTGGTGTCCGGAAAACTCCCGGGCCGTTTTGACCAAGAGTAAGGAGTCGACCGGTGAACAAGGCCGAGTTGGTAGATGCAATAGTGGCCGAGAGCGGCGCGACCAAGAACACGGTGGCGGAGGTCCTCAAGGCTTTTGAAGACGTGGTCGTGTCCAACGTGTCCAAGGGCGAAAAGATCGTTCTGTCGGGCTTCTTGTCCTTTGAGCGCGTCGAGCGCAAGGCCCGCACCGCCCGCAACCCCCAGACGGGTGAGGCGAT
>DATIVP010000081.1:0-1884 GCA_035465755.1 Acidimicrobiales bacterium
AACCCTCAGCGCGCTGAAGAGAGTTGAGTGCCAGCGCTGGCGGTTGTCGAACGCCTCGATCTATTTTGAACATGGCGTCGGCGGGTTCTAGGCGTGGGCGGGGCCGCGAGTTGGGAACTCCTCGAGCGCCTCGTCCAACTCGGCACCAGATGCGCCACCATGACCATCGCCAACACCGTCGTCGACACGCCGCCCAGCAAAATTGAGCAACTGTTTCAGCCGTTCCCACGAGTCGGCACCAAGAGTGTTGGCAGCACCAACGGACACGGGTTCGGACACGCCATCGTCAAAGCGATCGCGCAGGCCGACGACGCCAGAATCAATGCCAATCCCCGAGCGGATGGCGGCCTCGGCGTTGCCATAGCCTTCGAGATCTCGAGAAACGATCCCAGGCGCTGAGCCGCACGCGAGCACGTGTTCGCGCCCAATTCCGTGGCTGGGCCAACGCCAAGACGTCCACACGCTGGTGTTCGCTTGACTCCTTGCTCAGAGCACGAGGCTGGCAGGGCCCGTACTCGTATGCCAGTCAGCCAGGGCATCACCGTCGTTGAGCACCTCAGAAGAAAATTCTTAAGGGAAGTCTCATTACTAAGGTGCGAGCTTCGCTCCTAGTCTGCGCGAGAATGCCGTGGCAACGACCGAAGCAGCACTAACTCGATCCTGGAGGCGGCGTCCGGATTCGAACCGGAGTACGGGGCTTTGCAGGCCCCTGCCTAACCACTCGGCCACGCCGCCAGAAACGTCCATCCTAACGGGCGCGCGTGGGCCAATCCCCAGGTGACGAGTCCGTGACAATCTTCGCCCTCACAAGGTCGTCAAAAGATGTCCCGGTAACGTGGTGGCATGAAGCGACGCCTCGTCACCGCGATGGCCCTCTCGGTGGGCCTGGTCGGCGTCGTCGGCACCAGTGCCGGCGCCGGGGTCGCGGTGACCGTCGCCGCCCGCGCGTCGGTCACCGGGTCCATGTCGGCGTCGATGCCCTTGGTGCGCCTGGCCTTTGCCACGCCGCTTCCCGCGTCGAAGCTGCCGCCGCTCGTCGTGCACCCGTCGCTCGCGACTTCCTGGCAGCAGATCGGCCCGCGCGAGGTCCAGGCCGTCGCGACCGGCGCCATCGCCCCCCTGCACTACGTGATCGACGTGCCAACCGCGCTCTCGTGCGCGACGCGCTGTCGCGTCCTGCGCGTGAGTGCCCACGACGCCGCTTCGAGCGTGGATCTCACGTGGGAGGACCAGCTCCTGGCCACGCTGCACTACCTGCCCGTCACCTTCACGCCGCTCCTCGGCGCAAGTGACGCGGCCCAGAAGGTGCCCGGCACCTACACCTGGGCCTACCCGCAGCTGCCCGCAGCCCTCGCGAGCCAGTGGCGCGTGGGCAGCGACAACGTGATCCTGACCGGTGCGCTGATGAGCTTTCAGAATGACCACCACCTGGCCACCACCGGCGTGACCGACGCGGCGACCTGGAACGCGCTGGTCGACGCGGTGCGCGCCGGCGAGGCCGCGCCGCATCCCTATAACTACGTCGCGGTCTCGATGGCCTCGCCCGAGCGCCTGACCCTCTACGTGGCCGGCCACGCGCGCTTTCGCACGCTGGTCAACACCGGCATCTCGGTCGCACCCACGGCGACGGGCACCTACCCCGTCTACCTGCGCTACACCAGCCAGACGATGTCGGGCACCAACCCCGACGGGACCCACTACTCGGACCCGGGCATCCCCTGGGTCTCGTACTTCAACGGCGGCGACGCCCTGCACGGCTTCATCCGCGCCACCTACGGCTGGCCCCAGAGCCTGGGCTGCGTCGAGATGCCCTTCGCCGCGGCCAAGACCGTCTGGCCCTCAACGCCGATCGGGACCCTCGTCACCGTCTCCTAGGTCGGCGAC
>DATIVP010000082.1:0-2049 GCA_035465755.1 Acidimicrobiales bacterium
GCCGCGAACCCGCCGAGCAGGGCCGCGTTGGGCAGGGGCCGGCCCAGGTGCTCGAGGGCCAGCTCGGTCGCCGGGCAGGTGGCGAGCACGCCGGAGAAGTGGGCGAGGAAGTCCTCGAGGGCGAGGTCGGCGACCTCGCGCGAGGTGTTGATGAGGACGTAGCCGCGCGGGGAGAGCCCCGCGAAGACGTCGACCTGGTGGATCAGCGTGACGTCTTGGATCAGGATCGCGTCGGGCACCATGACCGGCTCGCGCGTGCGGATCTCGCGATCGTCGAGTCGACAGTAGGAGACGACGGGCGCGCCGGTGCGCTCGGAGCCGAAGCTCGGGAAGGCCTGGGCGTGGCGGCCCTCGGCGAAGGCGGCCACCGAGAGGATCTCGGCCGCCGTGACGACCCCCTGTCCCCCTCGACCGTGGATGCGAATCTGGAACATGTCTCCTCGAGCGACATCGCTCAAGGTCCAGATTATTGAGGCCCCTCAGTGCAATCGGGGGCCGAAAGTCCTGATTACTTGGCGGCGGCCTCGCGCTCGGCGATGCGCTGATGGATGTCGGCCATGTCGAGCTCGCGCACCTTGGTGATCAGTTCTTCGAGCGACTTGGCGGGCAGCGCGCCGGCCTCCATGTAGACGATCACGTTCTCGCGCAGCACCATCAGGGTCGGGATCGACATGATGGAGAACGCCGCGGCCAGCTCCTGCTGGGCCTCGGTGTCGACCTTGGCGAAGAGCATGTCGGGGTAGGTCTCCGACGCCTTCTCGAAGGTCGGCGCGAAGGCACGGCACGGGCCGCACCAGGCGGCCCAGAAGTCCACCAGGACGATGTCCTTAGAAGACATGAGCTCGTCGAAATTTTCCTTGGTTGCCGTAACGGTGGCCATGCGGCTCCTTCGCTATATACCCTGGGGGGTATTCTACCGGTTCCCGGCACCGGCGTGACCTCAACCCTAGATCGAAAAGTCCTCGTTCGAGCGCGGGCCGTGCGGGGCGTGGCCGACGTGGCCCTCTAGGTGCTTGACCCGCTCGTGCAGGGACTCCAGGTGCAGGCCCAGCATCTCCTGCTCCAGGCTCATCCCGCCCGGGGTGCGCGGGCGGTTGCGCGTCGTGATGCGCCCGGGCACGCCCACCACGACTGAGTTGGCCGGCACGGACTTTAAGACCACGGCGTTGGCCCCGATGCGACTGTGCTCGCCGATCGTGATCGGACCGAGCACCTTGGCGCCGGCGCCGATGATCGTGCCCGCGCCAATCGTCGGGTGACGCTTGCCGCGGCTCAGGCTGGTCCCGCCGAGCGTGACGCCCTGGTAGATGGTGACGTTCTCTCCCACCTCGGCCGTCTCGCCGATCACGACGCCCATCGCGTGGTCGATGAAGACCCCCGGTGCGAGCTTCGCCCCGGGGTGGATGTCGACGCCGGTGAGAACGCGCGCGAAGGACGAGACCAGTCGCGCGACGAACTTCGCGTTGCGCTCCCAGAGCGCGTGCGCGATCCGATAGGCCCAGATGGCGTGCACGCCCGGATAGGTCAGGGCAACCTCGAGGCGCGTTCGCGCGGCCGGGTCGCGGCTGAGTGCCGCGTCGCAGTCGCTCTTGAGAGCCGCGAGCATCAGTCGGTCAGCCCCGCGAAGAGAGCGGTCGAGAGGTAGCGCTCGCCGAAGGAGGGCACGATGACGACGATGCGCTTGCCGGCGTTCTCGGGACGCGCGGCGACTTCCAGCGCCGCCCAGATCGCCGCGCCCGAAGAGATCCCCACCAGGAGTCCCTCCTCGCGAGCCGCCCGTCGGGCCGTGGCGAAGGCGTCGTCGTTGTCGACGGTGACGATCTCGTCGATCACGTCGGGATTCAAGGTCCCCGGCACGAAGCCCGCCCCGATCCCCTGGATCGGGTGGGGGCCCTTGGCCCCACCCGAGAGCACCGGCGAGGCCGACGGCTCGACGGCGATCACCTGCACCGAGGGCTTGCGGGCCTTTAGGACCTCGCCCACGCCGGTGAGCGTGCCGCCGGTGCCGACCCCGGCGACGAAGATGTCGACGCTGCCCTCGGTGTCGTC
>DATIVP010000083.1:0-2254 GCA_035465755.1 Acidimicrobiales bacterium
CCGTGGGAGGCGTGGTACGTCGGCCTCGGCGGGACCCTCTCGGCCCAGGGCCAGGCCCAGTCGGGCGGCTTCAAGTACTGCACGACGTTCTTCTTCGGTGTCCCCGAGTTCGTCGAGTGCTTCTTGCCGATGTGGAACCGCATCCAGAAGTCCACCAACGCCAACAAGGTCTACGCCGGCATGTTCCCCAACGACGCGGACGGCAACGCCTTCCGGGCCGCCTTCCCGCCGATCCTGGCGGCGATGTCGAACAACGCGTACAAGTTCGTCGACGGCGGTGCCTACACCGACCTGTCGAGCGACTACACGTCGATGATCCAGACCTTCAAGTCGGCCGGAGCGGACTTCTTCGTGAACGCCCCCCTGCCTCCAGACTTCAACACCTTCTGGAAGCAGGCGGCCCAGCAGCAGTGGCGCCCGAAGCTCGCGACGGTGGCCAAGGTCATGCTGTTTCCGACCGACGTCTACGCGCTGGGCAGCCTGTCGAACAACGTGGCGACCGACGCGTGGTTCACGCCGTACGCGCCCTACAAGTCGTCTCTCACGGGGATGACGGCGAACTCCTTCGCCGCGGGCTACCAGCGCGCGACGGGCCAGCAGTGGGTCCAGTCGATGGGTTCGACCTACTCGCTCTTCGAAGTCGTGATCGAAGCCCTGAAGAAGGTGAAGAACCCCCACGACCGCTCGGCCGTGGCCAACGCGCTGCACCACGTGAACTACCACGGCATCACCGGACCGATCAACTTCGCCGCGAAGACGAACCCGGCGCCGGGCGTGGCGATCATCAAGCCGGTGGGCATCCAGTGGAAGCCCGGTTCCAAGGCCAACGTCGGCGGCAAGGTGTTCAAGTGGTCCCCCTACGTGGTGGACAACACGTTGAACAAGCAGGTGCCGTTGACCGGCGTGCTGCGACCCACGAACGCCTAGGCCGTCTTCGTCGCGATGTCCCTGCTTCAACTGGAAGGTGTGTCGAAGAAGTTCGGCCAGGTAGTGGTCGCTGATGACATCACCTTCCAGTTGGAGGAGGGCGCGGCGGTCGGCATCGTCGGCCCCAACGGGGCGGGCAAGACGTCGCTCTTTGGCATCATTTCCGGCGACGTGCGTCCCTACGGGGGGCGCATCCACTTCGCCGGCGAGGCGCTTGAGCACATGCATCCTTCGATGCGCGCACGCCTGGGGATTGGGCGTACGTATCAGGTCCCGCGTCCCTTCGAGCACATGACCGTCTTTGAGAACGCCCTGGTCGGCTCCCAGCAGGGGGCGAGCTTGCACGGCAAGAAGAGCTACGAACTCGCCGCGAACTCCCTCGAGCGCACGGGGCTCGGCGCGCTCGCGAATCGGCCCGCCGGTTCGCTCACGTTGCTCCAGCGCAAGCGTCTCGAGCTCGCGCGCGCCCTCGCGACGCGCCCGCGACTGCTGTTGCTCGACGAGATCGCCGGCGGGCTGACCGACATGGAGGTTAACGAGCTCACGTCGGTGATCCGCGCGATCAACGCCGAAGGCGTCGCGGTGCTGTGGATCGAACACGTCGTGCGCGCACTGGTTTCGACGGTGGACCGCCTGCTCTGTCTGGCGAGCGGCGCGCTCGTCGCCGACGGCGAGCCGCGTGCCGTGCTGGCCTCTGAAGAAGTGCGTCGCGTGTACCTCGGCGGCAAGATCCTCACCGAGGCGGGGGACTGATGAGTTCGGCACCCGCTACGGACTCCGTCGCGCCCGTCGTGCTCGAGGTGAGGAATCTCACGGTGCATCACGGACAGCTCTGCGCCGTCGACGACGTCAGTTTCAGCGTGCGTCGCGGCGAAGTGCTCACCATGATCGGGGCCAACGGCGCGGGCAAGTCCACCCTGATGCGCACGATCGCCGGACTGCACGCACCGAGCGGCGGTTCGATCCTCTTCGAGGGCGAGGACGTCTCGAGGGTCGCGCCGCATCGCCGATTCGCACGGGGCATCTCTCTGGTCCCCGAGGGCCGACGGCTCTTTCCCTCGCTCACCCTGGAAGAGAACCTCCTCGTGGGCGCGACCAAGGGGGCCAAAGGCTCATTCACCCTCGAGGCCATCTACGAGATCTTCCCCTGGATGACGCAGCGCCGACGCGCCCACGTGTGGCAGTTCTCCGGCGGCGAGCAGCAGGCGGTCGCCATCGGCCGCGCTCTCATCGCCAATCCAAAGTTGATCCTGCTCGACGAGGTCTCACTGGGTCTGGCCCCGATCGTCATCGAGCGCATCTACGAGGTGATTCCTCGCATCGTGTC
>DATIVP010000084.1:0-7785 GCA_035465755.1 Acidimicrobiales bacterium
TTCGTTTGAATAAGACAGTGGCTGCGGCTGCGTCGAGTGCTCTGCTGCTGATGGCGGTGCCGGCAATCGGTCTCGCGTCACAGTCGGGTGCGGCGGCGAAGCCCACGTATGTCATCGGTTACGAAGGTCCGCTCTCGGGCGGTAACCAGCAGCTCGGTCTGAACATGGTGTTCGCCGTCCAGCTGGCGATCAACCAGGCCAACGCCAGCGGCAAGCTGCCGTTCAAGTTGCGCATTGCGACCTACGACGACCAGGGCGACCCGACCATTTCACCCACGCAGGCCCAGGCCGCCGTGGCGAAGAAGAGCCTCGTTGCCATCGTCGGTCCGGCGTTCTCCGGAGCGACGGCCGCGGCTGAGCCCTACTACAACAAGGCCCACATCGCGACCGTGAGCCCGTCGGCCACGCGCGTGACGCTGGCGACGAGCGGCTGGAACAACTTCTTCCGCGTTGTTGCTGACGACGGCGTGCAGGGACCGGCTGACGCCACCTACATGGTCAAGAAGAAGGGCTTCAAGTCGATCTACGTGGTCAACGACGGCACCGCCTACGGTGCGGGTCTGGCCAGCGCCTTCGCGAGCACGGCCTCGGCCGCGGGCGCGACGGTGACCCCGGCGACGGTTCCTGGCACCTCTCAGTGCCAGAACGGAACCGCCTCGGCGACGCAGTACAGCGCGGCGGCGACCCAGGTCGTGGCCAGCGGAGCATCCGCCATGTTCTACGGCGGCTACTACTGCGACCTCGGGCTGTTCCTCGGCGCTCTGTCCTCGGCGGGCTTCACGGGCACCGTGATGTCGGGTGACGGCTCGCTGTCGCCGGCACTGATCCAGGGCACGACGCCGGCCTCGGCCGCCAACGGCGTGCTGCTGACCTGCGCGTGCGCGAGCTCGACGAACGCCAGCTTCAACAAGGCGTATCAGGCTCTGGCGCACTTCAGCGCGGCGAACGCGACCTACGCGCCCGAGTCCTACGACGCGACGAACGCGATCATCAACGCCATGAAGCACCTGAAGAAGATCACTCGTGCCGGCATTGTGGCTGAGCTGCACAAGCTCGTCTACAAGGGCATGACCAAGGTGGTCAAGTTCCAGAAGAACGGCAACATCGCGGGTTCGGCGATCTTCGTCAACCAGGTGAAGAGCGGCAAGATCGTTCAGCTGGGTCTCGAGTAAGTCACAGCGACGTAATCAGTTCGATGCCGGGGGCTTTCGCCCCCGGCATCGAACTGTTGATTACACTCGGTCCCGTCTAGCTAAGGGGTTGCATTGGGAGCCTTCGGCCATTACCTGGCGAGTCACTTCACGACGCTGCAGAAGGAGTTCTGGTATCTCTTCGTGGGTGGCGTCGCCAACGGCTTTCTCTACGGCATGGTGGCAGTTGGCTACACCCTCGTCTACGGCGTCCTGCGTCTGATCAACTTTGCGCACTCGGAGATCTTCATGTCCGGCGGGTTCGCGGGCTACTTCCTTATGAAGGCCTTCGTTGGTTCGACCCCGCCGAGCGGACTGAGTTCCATCGGCTTGATCGGCCTCGGCGTCGTGGGTGGTGGTCTGGTGGGCGCGCTGGTCGCCACGGCGCTCGAGCGAGTCGCGTATCGGCCGTTGCGCAGGCGAAACGCCCCCAAGCTCGCCTATCTCATCAGCGCGATCGGTGCCTCCTACTTCATGTTCAACATGGCGGGCAAGGAATTTGGCCGCTACTCGGTGTCCGTCCCGCAGCCCTACATCAACCACGCTGTCTTTCACGTCTTTGGCGCCCCGGTGTTGATGTACGACATCATCATCTTCATCGCGGGTCTGATCATGCTCATCTCTCTCGACCGAGTGGTTCAGAAGACCAAGTTGGGTCGATCGGTGCGGGCGGTGGCCCAAGACGCTGAGACTGCCTCTCTGATGGGCGTGAACATCGACCGCACGATCGCCATGACGTTCGTCATCGGCGGAGCGCTGGGAGGCGCCGCCGGGTTCCTCTTTGGCCTGGGTACGGGAGTCGTCTACACGATGGGCTTCACGCCAGCCCTAAAGGCGTTCACCGCCGCGGTGCTGGGCGGCATTGGCAATCTACGCGGCGCGATGATCGGCGGGCTGCTGCTCGGCATCGCCGAGAGCCTGTCGGTCGTCTTCGTCCAGGCCGCTTACATTGACGTCATCGCCTTCGGAATTTTGGTGGCGGTTCTTCTCTTTCGCCCGACGGGTATCCTGGGCGAGCGATTGGGGAGGGCCGCCTGATGCGCGCGTGGTTCCGCCGCCCTGTCGTACGACGCTTCTGGATGATTCTCGCCGCACTCGCCGCACTCGAGGTGATGACGGGCCCCCCGGGCTCGACCGAGGCGCCGACCGAGGGCGTCAAGGGATCGTTTCTCCAGAGCTCCTCCTTCTTCGGCTTGTTCAACACGGTTCGCTGGGTCGTCTTCCTCTTCCTCGCGGTGGTGGTGTGGGGTCTGGTCACACTGTGGCTGACCTATCGCACAGCGATTCGTGGGGGTTTGAACCGCACGCTGGCCGCGCCGCGTGCCGCCGTGAGGAATCGCGGCGTTCGTCGCGGGCTCGTGCTGGCGCTGCTCGTCGTCGCGCTGATCTTGCCCCACGTGGTGACCGACCCGTTCTGGCAGGCAGCCATGGTCGAGCAGATCGCGGTCTACGTACTGCTCGCGATGGGCCTCAACGTCGTGGTGGGCTTCGCCGGACTGCTTGACCTCGGCTTCGTGGCGTTCTACGCCATCGGGGCCTACGCCACGGCCTGGGCGACGGGAGCGCTGCCGCTGCCGCCGCTCTTCGGTGTTCACCTCGATCCCTTCTGGGCAATCCCGATCGCCATCATCATCGCGATGCTGGCGGGCGTCATCTTGGGCGCTCCAACCCTGCGATTGCGAGGGGACTACCTGGCGATCGTCACCTTGGGATTCGGTGAGATCATCCAGATCTTCGCGAACAACCTCTACGGCATCACCGGCGGCAGCCAGGGTTCGGGCACCATTCCCCATCCGACGCTGCACATCGGGCCACTGCACTACGCGTGGGGCCTCACGCCGGTGCCGTATTACTACCTGACCATCGTGTTCGTCATCATCTTCTACGTCGCGTTCTCGCTGCTCGAGCACTCGCGCGTGGGTCGCGCGTGGACGGCGATTCGCGAAGACGAGGTCGCGGCCGAATCAGTGGGGATCAACCCACTGAAATACAAGGTGATGGCCTTCGCCATCGGCGCCTCCACCGCGGGATTCGCCGGTGTCGTGACCGCCAGCCAGTCGAATGCCATCTTCCCCTCGAGCTTCACCCTCTTCTTCTCGATCAACATCTTGGTGCTCGTGATCTTCGGTGGAATGGGCTCGATCGCCGGCGTGGTTCTCGGCGCGATCATCATCCAGACCGCGGCGATGTACCTGCTCCACTCGCCGCCGTCGGGGTATCAGTCCGCGGACCTCTATATCTATCTCGGCGCGTTGCTGATTCTCATGATGATCTTCCGGCCGGTGGGCGTTCTGCCGTCACGACGGCGGCGTCGCGAGATTGGCTTGGCCGAGGCCGGTGAGGGGCACATGGACGAGGTCTTGACCGGAGACAACCCGTGAGCGACAACATCTTTGACGTGCGCAACGTCACGCTGCGCTTTGGCGGCGTCGTCTCGCTCAATGACGTCAGTCTGGAGATGCATCGAGGGGAGATCCTCGCGGTCATCGGACCCAACGGCGCGGGCAAGACGTCCCTGTTCAATTCGCTCACCGGCGTCTATCAGCCCCAGGAGGGCACCATCATCTTCACCGCACGTGACGGCAAGGAGATGTCGATCATCGGACGCAAGGCACATCGCGTGGCGAGCGCCGGTGTCGCGCGAACGTTCCAGGCGTCGCGAATGTTCTCCGCGCTCACCGCGTTCGAGAACGTGAAGATCGGTGCGGAGTCCCATCGGGGACTGGGCGCCGTGGGTGCGATGGTGCGAGGCCCCCAGACGAGACGGGGCGAGAAGGCCTCGGACGCCCTCACGATCGAACTGCTCGACTTCGTGGGACTGCGCGACGAGGCCAACACGATCTCGGCGTCGCTCTCCTACGGGGATCGCCGCCGCCTTGAGATTGCTCGAGGTCTCGCTACCAACCCGCAGGTCCTCTTGCTCGACGAGCCCGCCGCTGGCACCAACCCGTCCGAGAAGCTGGAACTGACGGAGTTGATTCGCAAGGTCCGCGACGTGCGCGGCGTCTCGATCCTCTTGATCGAGCACGACATGAAGCTGGTGATGGCCCTGGCCGAGAGGCTCTACGTCTTGAACTTCGGCAGCGTCATCGCTCAGGGAACACCCGATGAGATTCGTGCGAATGACGCCGTCATCGAGGCCTACCTCGGCTCGACGGCCAGCGCGGAGGAGAAGTGATGCTCCAGGTCAGCAACGCCGTCGTTCGCTATGGCGCGATCACCGCGCTTCATGGCATCAGCTTCAACGTCGAGGCCGGAGAGATCGTCACCCTGCTCGGCGCCAACGGCGCGGGCAAGACCACGACCCTGCGAATGCTGTCGGGACTGCACTCGCCGTCAGAGGGTTCGATCACCTTTGAGGGCCGTGACGTGACCATGACCAAGGCTCACCAGTTCACCGGTTTGGGCATCAGCCACGTGCCCGAGGGTCGACGGATCTTCCCCCAGATGTCGGTGGAGGAGAACCTCGAGATGGGCGCCTTCGGGCGGCGCGGTTCGTTCTCTGAGGACATGGAGAAGATGTACGACACTTTCCCCATCTTGAAGGAGAGGCGCAAGCAGATGGGGGGCAACCTCTCGGGCGGCGAGCAGCAGATGCTCGCGATCGCTCGCGCGCTGATGGGACAGCCCCGCCTCCTCTTGCTCGATGAGCCGTCGATGGGACTCGCTCCCATGATCGTCGAGACGATCTTTCGCATCATCGGCGAGATCCGCGACTCGGGCACGACGGTCTTCCTGGTCGAGCAGAACGCGGCCCAGGCGCTGCGCCTGGCCGATCGCGGCTACGTCATGGAGAACGGGCGGATCGTCTTTGGCGACACCGCGGCGAACCTGCTCACGGACGAGCGCGTGCGCGCGGTCTACCTCGGCGAGGCCGTCTAGCGCGGCGTGGCCACGCTCACGTGTCCACGTTGCGCCAGCGCCCAGGAGGCGTCGCCGCCGTCGGACGCCTGCCAGTGGGCCTACGTCTGCCTGGGTTGCGGCGAAAGGATCACGCCGCTCGCCGGTGACTGCTGCGTCTTTTGCTCCTACTCTGAGGTGCGCTGTGACTACGCGCGCGGTTCATAGCCGCGGGGCATCGCCGATATAGTTGCTTATAAGCAAGCAACTAAGAGGGAGTCGACATGGCCCTGGGGTCACTGCGCGGCGCGCACGCCGATCGCTACAAGTGGATCGCGCTGACCAACACCACGCTGGGCATCTTCATGGCGACGATCAACTCCTCGATCATCCTGATCTCGCTGCCGGCGATCTTCAAGGGAATCGGCATCAATCCGCTCTCGCCGGGCAACGTCGGCTACCTGCTCTGGCTCTTGCAGGGCTACCTGCTCGTGACCGCGGTGCTCGTGATCAGCCTGGGGCGCCTCGGTGACATCATGGGCCGGGTACGGATCTTCAACGTCGGCTTCGCGGTCTTCTCGGTGGCCTCAATCGCCCTCGCCCTGGATCCGTTTCGCGGCGGGGCGGGCGCGCTCTGGCTGGTGCTGATCCGCCTCGTCCAGGGCGTCGGCGGGGCGATGCTCTTCGCCAACTCGAGCGCGATCCTCGTCGACGCGTTCCCACCCGAGCAGCGCGGCCTCGCCATGGGGATCAACCAGGTCGCGGCGATCGGCGGATCCTTCATCGGACTGATCCTGGGCGGCCTGCTCTCGATCGGCGACTGGCGACTGGTGTTCTGGGTCTCGGTGCCCTTCGGTTTCCTCGGCACCTTCTGGAGCTATCACAGCCTGCGCGACAACGGCATCCGCGCCGCGGCGCGCATCGACTGGTGGGGCAACGCCACCTTCGCGGTCGGGCTCACGTCCCTGCTCGGCGCCATCGTCTACGGGATCCAGCCCTACGGCACGTCTTCGATGGGCTGGACCTCGCCGCGAGTGCTCGCCCTCTTTGGAATCGGCGCCGTCCTACTTATTGCGTTTCTCGCCATCGAGACGCGCGTGGTGTCACCCATGTTCAACCTGCGCCTCTTTAAGGTGCGGGCCTTCGCGACGGGCTCCATCGCGGGACTTCTCACGGCGATCGCGCGCGGCGGCCTGCAGTTCATGCTGATCATCTGGCTCCAGGGGCTCTGGTTGCCGTTGCACGGCTACGCCTACAGCGCGACGCCGCTGTGGGCCGGCATCTACCTGCTGCCTCTCACCCTGGGGTTTCTGGTCGCCGGACCGTTCTCGGGCTACCTCTCGGATCGCCACGGCGCGCGCACCCTCTCGACGTTGGGCCTGGTGATCTTCGGACTTTCCTTCGCCGGGCTCTTGATGGTGCCGACGAACTTCGCGTACTGGGTGTTCGCCGTGCTCGTCGCGGCCAACGGCCTGGGCGGCGGCATGTTCTCGGCCCCCAACACCACGGCGATCATGAACGCCGTGCCGGCCGACCAGCGCGGCAGCGCGGCCGGGATCCAGGCCGCCTTCATGAACTCGGGCATGGTGCTCTCCATCGGCGTCTTCTTCTCACTCATGATCGTGGGTCTGACCAGCACGCTGCCGGCGTCGATGTACAAGGGCCTCACGACCCACGGGGTGGCACCGGGTCTCGCCCACACGATCGCCAACATGCCCGCGGTGGGCAGCCTCTTCTCCTCCTTCCTCGGCTTTAACCCGTTGGGCCAGCTCCTCGGCAGCCAAGCGGCCGCGCACGTGACGAGCGCGCAGTGGCGGGTGCTGACGGGCAAGAGCTTCTTTCCGAGCCTGATCGAGTCGCCCTTTCACCACGGCCTGCTGATCGTCTTCGGCATGGCGATCGCCATGTCGGTGATCGGAGCAGTCTTCTCCGCGCTGCGCGGGCGCCGATTCGTCTACTCCGAGCACGAGATCGCTGAGCGCCTCGACGAGATCAATCTCGGCGCCGGTGCGGTGCCCGGCGAGATCGCCGTCGAGAGCGACGTGGTGCGATGATGAGCGATCAGGACTGGGAGGCCGCCCTGGCGACGAGACTGCAGGTCGTGGTCTCGCGTTTGATGCGCGCCATTCGCCAGCACGGCGCGGCCGGTCTCACGCCGTCGCAGATCTCGGCGCTCGCCTCGATCAAGGTTCACGGACCCCTGCGGCTCAGTCAGCTCGCCACCCTCGAGTCGGTCGGCGCACCCGCCGCGACGCGCGTCGTCGCCTCGCTCGAGGACCTCGGCCTCGTCCAGCGCCACGATGACGCCGCCGATCGTCGGGCCAGTCTGGTCGGCCTCACCGTCCAGGGCCAGGAGGTGCTCGACGAACTGCGACTCGAGCGCACCGCGGGTCTCAGCGCGAACCTGGCGCTACTCACCGCGCGCGAACGCACGCTGATCGAGGCGGCCTTGCCGGTGCTCGAGCGCCTCGCCCAGGACGAATTCGAGGAGAAGCCGCCGAAGAATTGAGTGAGATCTGCCGACTCGCCGACCTGTTGTGGCCGACAAGGAGAGACATGGATCAATCACTCGACCAACTCGGCGCCTGTTGGCGCGACCTCGACGACGTGTTCGCCGCCGACATCACCCGCGTGCTGCTCTACGGGCCGCCGGGCACCGGCAAGACGTTCGCCGCGCTCCACGTGGGGGTAACGGACGTCGCCGAGCGCCTTGTGTGCACCGAGGACCTGGCGAGCGGGGACGTGACCGGGACCT
>DATIVP010000085.1:0-3176 GCA_035465755.1 Acidimicrobiales bacterium
CGGTGCACAGGGCCAGCGGTGTGGGCACCGGCACGCCCAGGGGAGCGAGCGCGGCCAAGATCCGATACTCGCGGCCCATGTCGTGCGCGGTGGGCAGGACGTGACTCGTGGGCGGGCGCCGCAGCGCGAAGTCGCGCCCCTGCGCGTCGCGCACGCGGTAGGTCAGATTGGAGCGGCCGCCGGCGATGAGGGTGAAGGCCAGTGGCTCGCGGGCGCCGACGGTGGCGGCCATCCAACGCGACACGGCGTCTTCGTTTATCGCGGTGACTGCCCCCATGGCCGCAGGCTAACAGCGCCGCGATGCCCCGCTGAATGGCGCCGGTAGGCTTTGCGCGTGACTGACGTGACCGACGCCACCTTCGCCACCGCCGTCATCGAACGCTCGCGCAGCGTGCCCGTGGTGGTCGATCTCTGGGCGGCGTGGTGCGGTCCGTGCAAGACGTTGACGCCGACGCTCGAGAAGGTCGTCGGCGAAATGGGCGGGTCTGTCGAGCTGGCCAAAGTCGACGTCGACGCGAATCCTCAGGTCGCGCGGGCCTTCGCCGTGCAATCCATTCCCTCGGTGTTCGCGCTCAAGGACGGCCAGGTGGTGGACTCCTTCGTGGGCGCCCTGCCCGAGAGGGCCGTGCGCGAATTCATCGCCAAGCTCGCCCCCGCGGGCTCTCCGCTCGAGGAGCTGGTCGCGGCTGGCGACGAGGCGTCCCTGCGTCGCGCGCTTGAGATCGATCCCACCCACGCGCCGGCCGCGAGTGCCCTGGGAGACCTCCTCCTCGAACAGGGCCGTCTGGAGGAGGCCGACGCGCTCGTCGACTCCCTCGCGAACGCACCGGTTGCGCGCCAACTGCGAGCACGCCTGCAACTCGCGCGCGAGGGGGTGAGCCTCACGGGCGACGTCGACCTCGTCCTTGAGCACCTGCTCGATCAGACCGGCGTCGATCCCTCCGCCAAGGATCACCTGCTCGTGATTCTCGACGCCCTGGGGCCCGAGGACCCGCGCTTCGTGTCCTATCGGCGCCGCCTGGCGAACCGCCTCTACTAGTGCGGCTCTACGAGCCCGCCTCCACGATCACCTTCACGCTGGGTGCTCGACACTTCGACCTGACCAGACGCGCGCTCGTGATGGGCATCTTGAATCGCACGCCGGACTCGTTCTATGCGCCGGCGGCGACTTTCGAGCTCGACGCCTTCTTACGCCGCGCCGAGCAACTGGTGGCCGACGGCGCGGACATCCTTGACGTTGGCGGCGTCAAGGCTGGCCCGGGACCCGAGGTCACCGAGGAGGAAGAACTCGAGCGCGTGGTGCCGGCCGTCACTGAACTCGCCCGACGCTTCGACGTGGCGCTCTCCGTGGACACCTGGCGCTCGTCGGTGGCCCGTGCCTGCTTTGCCGAAGGAGCCAGCCTCGGCAATGACATCAGCGGCTTCGCCGACCCGCACTACCTGAAAGTCGCCGCGGAGGCGGGCGCCAGCGTCGTGGCGACCCACATCCGCCTGGCCCCACGGGTGGCCGATCCCGCCCCCCACTACGACGACGTCACGGCGGCCGTGCGAGACTTCCTGCTCGAGCGACGCGCTCGCGCGCTCGAAGCCGGAGTGGGGGAGGATCGCATCGTGCTCGACGCCGGGCTCGACCTGGGCAAGACCTCCGCTCAGTCTCTCCAGCTGCTGCGCGACAGCGCCGTTCTGGCTGAGCTGGGCTCGCCACTCTTCCTCTCGGCGTCGAACAAGACGTTCCTCGGCACGATCTTCGACCTCGAGGTCACCCAGCGTCGCGACGCGACTCTGGCGGCGAACGCCGTGGGCATCGCAGCGGGGGCCCGCATCGTGCGCGTGCACGACGTCAAGGGCAACGTGCGCGTGCGCGACGCCATCCAGGCCATACTCGAGGCGCGATGAGCAGCCTGTGCGTCGTCGGCAGCGAGGCCACGATGGTCTATGACGCCCTGCACCGCCAGGTGGAGCTGGCCCTCGAAGGGCTCAATCCCTCGGCGCTGCAGGTCTACACCGCCAAGGACGTGACGACTGGCTCCGAGCCGATCGTCGCGGGCGTGCTGGAGGCGCTCAACACGCCGGGCCTGCTGGCCGAGCGTCGCGTGGTCGTCGTGCGCGACGCGCAGCTCCTGCTCGCCGACGAGGTGGCGGCGCTCGCGCAGTGGATGCAGTCGGGGGCCAGCGACGCCGATCTCATCGTCGCCGTGGTCGGCGCCAAGAGCCACAAGCTGGTCAAGTCGGCCACGACCGTCGTGGACGTGAACGTCGGTTCGCGCCTCGAAGACCGCGCCGAGTTCGTCTCTTCGACGCTGGCCAGCTACGGCGTGGGACTCGCGCGCGAGGACGCGCGGCGCGTGGCCGAGGTGGTGGGTGACGACGTCGCGCGCGTCGACGCGCTGGCGCGCACGCTGCAGTCGATCTACGGCGAACGCGCCGTTCGCTACCTCGACGTGGAGCCCTACCTGGGCGACGCTGGAGACCTGCCCGAGTGGGACCTCACCGACGCCATCGACGCCGGGGACGCCACCAAGGCGCTCGAGGTGGCGCGTCGCATGCTCGATTCACGCAGTCGGGTGGGCCTTCAGATCGTGAACCTGCTCCAGCGCTACTACCTGCGCCTGGCCCGCCTCGAGGGCAGCGGGGCCCGCACCCCCGAGGACGCGGCGTCGCTGCTCGGCATCAAGGCCTATCCCGCGGGCAAGGCGCTGCGCTCGGCGACGCGACTCGGCGGCGCTCGCCTGGGCGCAGCGCTTTCCCTGATCGCCAGGGCCGACGAGGACCTCAAGGGTGGGGTCGACTACGGGCGAGACCCCGAGAGTGACGCCGACGTCACCGCCGCGACGGTGATCGAAGTGCTGGTCGCGCGCTTGGCCCGGATGGGCCGGCGTTAGGCGTTGAGCTTGAGGGCGTTGATGCGCCGCTGCAGGCCGGACTTCTTGTTGGCCGCCTGATTCTTGTGAATGACGCCCTTGGCGGCGGCGGTGTCGATGCGCTTGATCGCATTGCGCAGCGCCGTCTCCTCGTTCTCGGTGCCGACGGCGGCGACGGCGTTCTTGGTGCGAGTGCGGATCTCGGACTTGACGGCCTTGTTGCGATCGCGCGCGATGATGTTCTGCTTGTTGCGCTTGATCTGGCTCTTGATATTTGCCACGAAAAATTCCCCGTTCTCAGTGCGCCGAAGACCA